>JACRMK010000037.1 GCA_016235055.1 Chloroflexota bacterium
CCGGCTTGCTATGAACTGGCCGCTTGGTGCTTATCACGCAAGCTGGCTCGACAAGAAAGCGGCGTTGCCCTCCCCCCGACCCCCTCCCAACAAAGTTGGGAGGGGGCGGGATTCTAAGGGGAGGTGCGCGGCGGCTGCGCCGCCGCGCACCTCCCCGTTAGCTTTTCCCCTGCTCCCCCGCGCGCGCGGGGGAGCAGGGGCCAGGGGATGAGGGGGCAACCTGGTGGCCGACTCCAAAATGAGAATTGCTGCACGCGGACACAGGCCCACACTTGGCTCAGTACGAGCCATCTCCGCGATTATCGCCCGGCCACACACTCCGCGTAGATCGCTTCGAGTGCAGCGATGCTGGCGTACCAGTTGTGCGCGCGCTCCACGTAGGCGCGGCCGGCCTCGCCAATACGGCGCGCCTGAGCATCGTCGGCCAGCAGGCGTAGCACGGCCCGCGCGAACTCCGCCGGCGTGTCGGCGCGCAGGACTTCCGCGCCGTCACTCGCCGCCACGGCGCCGAGTCCGCGCCCGGTGCTCACCACAGGCGTCGCGCACGCCATCGCTTCCAGCACTTTGTTCTGCACCCCTGCGCCGTAGACCACCGGGCAAACAGCCACGGTCGCTTGAGACAGATAGGTCGCCATATCCGGCACGGCGCCGGTCACCGTGATGCGCTCATCGGCGGCGAGTCGCAGCACGGCGGGAGGCGGCGACTGACCGACAATCCAGAGCCGGGTTTGCGGCCGTTCCGCCCAGATCAGCGGCAGAATCTCGCGCACAAAGTGCAAGGCCGCGGTGATATTGGCGTGGTAACTCATCTTGCCGGACAGCACGATGGTATCGCGCTGGCGCGGTTGCCCCGCCGCCGGCGTCACAAGCACTACGCCGTTAGGCACCACCCGAACGGGCGACGGCGCCAGCCCGCTGGCGAGGGCGTCCAGTGCGCGCTTGTCGGCATCCGACGTGACCAGCACGCGGTGAAAGCGAGTGACTAACGCCGCCTCGAAGCGGCGGGTGCGGCCAAGCTCCAGCGTGGTCATCAGACGGCCGCGCCATGTCAGGCTGTACTGCTGCGCTTGCGCAAACAATGCGCTGATGCAATCAACGCTGTCCCACACGGTGGGCAGCCGGGGGGCCAGGGCCAGCGCATAACGCGCACCGCGCAGATGCTCGACGTGCGCGACATCGAACGACCGGCTCTCCACCAACCGGACCAACTGTGCCGCCAGGTGCGGGTGCCACGCGAACGATGCCTGCAGGGGCGCACGGCCAAACACCGCGCGCGCCACGTTGCGCGCAATGCGCGTGCGCGTCAGCCGTTCGGCATGCAGTTCGATGCCCGCGGCGGCCAGCCAGCCGAGCGACTCGTGATCGGCGGCATCCTGCCAGATCGTCGCCAGCGTGACGCGGTGGCCCGCCTGCGCCAGCCCGCACAGGAAGTTGTAGGGTCGCGTGCGGATGACCGTCGGCGCGTACGGTGTGACAAAAAGAATGCGCATTTATGTTTCGACGCAACAGACAGAAGTTGAGGTCTTTATGATGTGAACAAAGGTCTAGTTTTCTGACAACCGAACAACCTGAACACCAGCACGACCGCCAGTTACAGGCCATTCCGAAGTCCGATAGACAACCTCGCCCGACATACATCTCTTGATTTGATAAGCACGACATTGGCTTAGACTATCAGTCCAAGTAATAAGGTAATCGATATGTTCATCATCAACATATTCGTTGATTCTTCCCATACGTTCATATTCATTGAAGAATCGGTAATCGTTCATTAATCCGTCGAGATTTATTATTGGTCGTTCAGAGAAATACGCCCACAAACCTGTATCCCATGCACCAATCCGCGCACTCGCCGGGATATCAGACTGGACCCATCTAGCCAGTTTTACGCCCTCCGTATTCCATGTTGACGTCGTGCTGGTCACCGATAGCTGGTTACTCGTATAAATCACGCCCGCTCCAACAAAAGCGATAACGCATAGCCCGATTCGAAGCAACTGGGGATTCTCTGTGTCCTGCTTGATACCACCGTGTTGCGGTCGTCCCAATACCCACGCAACGACGAGTACGCCAATCAAAATCTGCGGAACCAAGTACCAAGGCGTCCAGGGTACAGTTCGTCGCAGCAACGTAACGTAAAGGCCTGTCTGGATTACGGTAAAAGCAAGTAACGCAACCTCCACCCAAGTGATGCTAGGCACAATTGCTACTCGCCTCATTTCAAGGTGGCCTGAATGCGCCACATCTCGGACAACGAGCGTAAGCGCCGCAACCAATGGAATCCACCATACTAAAATCGCAAGGTTCGGCGAGCCGTTGGGTAACAGAACACTGGTCAAATGCCATTTCATCGTGCCTAGCACTGTACGCAGTGCTCCCAATACATTTGAAAGCATGCGAGCAGACAGGAATCCACCGTCTTGGTTAATTGCTACAATGCCTTGCGACATCTTGACAGTTCCACTGATCTGGAAAGGATACCCGAGAAGGTTGAAGTTAAAAGCCAGATACGCCCCAAAGCCAGCCAGCGTAATGCCGGCTGTAATAAGGGCTGCGCGTGTTATATCCGGTCGGCGCTCACTCCATCCTCGATAAAAGATCAACGCGACCAGTAGTCCAACAAGCATTATCGAATCAGTACGAGACCACGCGGTACACAATGCGACCAACCCTAAGAACAGCGAATTCTGAATGGTTACCCTGGAGCCCAGGTATGTTCGTCGGGCTACCCACAGCAATGTCACCAAGCACACGAAGTATATTACGTTCTCCATCCCGAGTAGAACCCACGTCAAGAATAAACTGGCGTTGAGGCACCAAAACACTTGGGCGGCGAACGCAGATGCTAATCCAAGTAAATCTTTGACATAATAGAAAAGAATCACGCCCGCGAGCGCGCTAAGCAAGGCGTTTAGCGCAAAGGTCGTATACAGTAGGCTCACAGAATCATGTGCAAACGAGGCCGCAACAACTAGTACCATCTGCCACAAGGGATGAAACCCCGTGGTCGCATGGATACCATCGAACGACACACGTCCATTGGTTACTACCGTTCGCGCAACGACTAGATAGTAGTAGGCGTCATCAGCGAAATAGAGGGTCAGCACTTGCATTGGCAAGCACGCTATTACCGCGATGCTGAGCACGAATCCCATCGCAGGTATTAGACAGCCAGTCTTCCAAGAGCTAGACATCATGTGGTTTGAATCCAATCCCGTCGCAATTGCGTAGCCGTAACGCTTGCTTCGTGCCGGTAGAAAGGCGCTTCAGGGCCATTATCTAGAGTCGAATGAATCTGCGTAGCGAAAGCCCGACAAACACCATCAACAGCGCATCGCTCGGCAGGCGATAGCGCGGCGCAGCCCAGGTGGCCAGATGCAACACAGTGTCAAACCCAATGTAAAGATACAACGGCAGGCATGCGCGCCAATTCTTGCGCGACAGCCACAGACCCAGCAGCATGAACGGCAGGTAAAGCGCGAACGAAAACAGTCGCGCCGCATTGCTGATCGGCGAGGACTGGTCAGACGGCACCAGCCAGAAATAGTCCTTGGTGCGATTGAGCGACAACAGCACAAACCGGCCGGGGTCGGCTGCGATCTCATTTAGCCCTTCGCGAAACAGGGCGCGATCGATGGCCGGCTCGCTCAACCCCACGAGCGCGGCCGGAATCGGCGGCGCCGCGCTGGGGTCGAAGTTCGTGCCGTGGATTGGATGATTCGACGCGTAGAACCAGTACCCGCCGTTGGAGTTCAACAGCAGAAAATCGTCATAGGCCAGGTAGTTGCGCACGGTCCACGGCAGGATCATGAGCGCCACGATCACCGCAGCCACAGCAGCGCCGCGCACCAGGTCGCGCGTTAGCCAGGCTGTACGCGGGATACGGGCGCGCCCATCCCAGGCCAGCCAGAGCACGAGCACCGGCGCGAAAAGTATCAACGTCTGCCGGAAGAGCGCGCCCAGCCCGAGCGACAGCCCCAGCCAAACCCACCCGCGCATCGACGGCCGCTCGCGCAACTGAAGCACCGCCAGCAGCGCAGACAACAGGCACATAACATAGAACGTCTGCGTCATCAGCGCGGCATTGAAGAAGATCCAGTACGCGTACAGCGCAAACGCCGCGGCGGCAGCCAGCCCGGTGCGGCGGTCGAACAGCGTCGTGCCGAGGCGATACAGGAGCCAGGCGATGCCGCCGGACAGCAGCGCCTGAATCAGACGCGCCGCCAACGGATGATGCCCGGTGACGGCATACACGGCCGTCAAGTAAAGTGTGTATGCGAACGACCAGTGCGACGTTGGCTCGTTGGCTTTGGTGAACGGATACCAATCCTGGGCGAAGCTATATCCGTGCCCGTCGAGCAGTCTAAGCGCCAGCGTGTCGTAGGATATCTGGTCGTGTGCGCCCGACAGCGGTGCCGCGTTGTCGCCAAGGTACACGGCAGCACCGAGCCGCAGGGCCACAGTAAGCGCGATTACCAAAACCAGTTTTCTCATGATCGATCCGACAGGCTCGCAATTCGGTCTCGGCCTGATCGATTGGGCCACGCCGCACAGGCAAAGATGACCAATGCCGGCGCGACGGGCAGTGCAATGCGACTGCCGCCATAGAAGACGACTGCCATCAGCAGGTACCAGGTGAACAGGCTGGCCAACATGACCGCGCGGAGATTGTCGCGCAACCGCACAAAGCCAGCCAGGGCGGCCACCAGGAATGCGGCAAAGGGAATGTTGATGATCGTCGCCAACGTGCCTGTGTTTCCGCCCGTCTCCCGTTCCAGCGGGGCGATGAACTTGGCGATCTTGCGGGGCACGAGCGCCAGCGCCGCCATCGGCTCAGCCTTTATCCAGTCGAGGGACCGCCGCATGAGCGCGCGGTCAGACTCGACTTCGCTGAGTCCTTCCACGGGATAGACCCAGGCCGATCCGCCATCGGCGCGCGGGTTATTTCCGGCGTACAGGTTCGATCCGCCGCTAGTCGTCAGCAACACCCACGAGCCAAGCTGGATCGTATTACGCACAGCCCACGGCAGCGCCACAGCCAGCGCGATGATCTGCACCGCCATGATCACCCGAAGCCGCCTTGCAGGCCAACGAATCAGCAAAGCCAGGATGAAAAGCAGCGCCGGCCACAACGCCACTTCGGGCCGAATCATCACGGCCACTCCAAGCACCGCGCCGCCTGCGGCTGCGGCCTTCCACGCCGGATAGGCCATGGCGCGCCCGGCCAGCGCCAGCGCAAGCCACAGCACCGTGATGAACAGCGTCTCTGAATACAGCCAGCCGGTCATATAGACGAGCGTCGGATACAGCGCCGTGCTGAGCGCCGCGACGAGCGCACGCTTGGGGCCGGCGAGGTCGCGGGCAATCCGATACACTGGCAGACAGAGCGCCGCGCCGATGGCCGCCTGAACCAGGCGCACGCCGAGCAGCGCTTGACCGATCGTCACGTAGAGCGCGGCCAGAAACAGCGGGTACCCCGGCATGCGATAGGCGGTCGGGGTCGCGCCATCCCACGTGTAGCCGAGCCCGCGCACGAGGTGCACCGCCAGCGCATGATGGTCAACGGCGTCGCCGTGGTATGCGTTGCCGGCCAGGATTGGATCGAAGCGATCGGCGCTCAGGGCCCACGCGCCACGCACGACGAACGCCAGCAGACAGATGGCGGTCAGCGCGCCGTGCGCAGCCAACCAAGTCATGAGCCGGGCAGCCCACGCGCCGCCCGCCGGCGTACCGTTCGCGATCGTCATCACCTGTCAATCGAGTTTGGATTCAGCACGCCGCGCCGTACGCACCCAATCAACCGGCCCGCCCAGGCGCGCGCGCAAACTCAGCCACGTCCGCCAGACAATGAACACGGGACCGAGCAGCATGACCAGATAGGCGCGCGCCGGTGCGCGCTCCAGCGCGAGGCCCCAGAGCGGATACGCGACCAGCACGGCCAGCACAATCCCCCAGAGCAGCGACAGCACCGGCGAAACCATGTTGCCCGCCAGCACGTGCGCTGCAAATACGATGGCTGCCAGCAGCGTCAGCGTGGAATACGACGGCAGCACCGCCTGCGCCGCGCCATCGAGCAGCGCGCTATCGCGCCGCCGCAGCCCTTCGCGCAGCATCTGCATGGCATTCTGGCGGCTGGCCGTGTAGGCGCCGCGCAACCAGCGCGAACGCTGCGCGCGCGCCGCCGCCCACGACACCGGCGCCTCCCCGTAACCGATTGCGCCCGGTTCGTACGCGATGCAAATGCCGTCCAGCAGCAGGCGCTGCCTGAATTTGTAGTCTTCCGTCAGATCCGTGCCCCACCCCAGCCGCTTCAACACATTCGCCCGATAGCAAATGGAGTCACCCATGTTCTTGGCCGACCAGCCCAACACCACGCGTCCGTGATTCTGGATTCGGTTGTCAATCATAAACATTGCCCACGTCAGCGCAGCGAACCATGAGTCGTTGGGGTTCACAATGCGATGGCAACCCTGAATGACTTCAGCACCCTGAGCCAGACGTGCGTCCATCACCGACAGGAACGCCGGATCCACGCGTGTGTCCGCATCGAAAACAACAACCGCATCGTAGCCGGGGGCACTCGCAAACAACCGCTCGAACTGCCAGGCGAGCGCGGCGCCTTTCCCGTGCCGCTCGCCGTCTGTGCGTTCCCAGCATATCGCGCCGGCTATGCGCGCTTCCCCGACGGTCTGGTCTGCACAGTGATCCGCAATCACATGAATATCAAAACGGTCCGGCTGATAGGTCTGCTGCCGCAATTGTCGCACGGTCGCGCCGATAACCGCGGCTTCGTTGTGCGCCGGTACCACCACCGCAAAGCGCGCGCTGCAACTCTGGGAAGGAGTTGTAGTAATCGACTTAGCCGAGGCTACTGCCAAAGTCAACAGGTACGCCAGGCACAGCAACACAACAACCAGTGTGCCCGCCGATAGAGCATTAATCAGCATGCCATCGTCATCCGTTGGGCCTCGAGCCGAAATGCCTGCGGCTCAGTTCGACGCGACACGCTGCAACGCCTTCGCATAGGCGGCCTCGACCGCGGGCAAGGCCACCTGCCAATCGTATTTGGCTTGCACAAGCGCGCGCCCGGCGCTCGCCAGACGGATGCGCAGAGCGGGATCGGCCAGCAGGCGCACAACCTGGGCGGCAAATTCACGGGCATCGTCGGCAATCAGCAAATGGATGTCGTGAACCGCCTCGATGCCTTCGACGCCCATCGTGGTGCTGACGACCGGGATTCCGCGCGAAAGCGCTTCCAAGATGCGCACGCGCATACCGCTCGCAGCGCGCACGGGAACGACCATCACCGCAGCGCGCGACAGCCAGAGGTCTACATCCGGCACATATCCCGTCACGGTAATGCCATCGCGCCCATTCATGCTCACCAGGTCATGCGGCGGACGCGCGCCTATGAGCGTCAAGTCGGCATCCGGCTGCTCACGCCGCACCAGGGGGTAGACATCACGAGCAAACCAGCGCACTCCATCCGCATTGGGCGGGTAGAAGAGCGTGCTGGCCGAAACGATGCTCTTCGCTTCTGGTCGCAGGGTGAGCGGCGGCTGTGCGCCGCAATCGATGGCGATTGGAATCACCGTAATCGACTCCGCGCGCGCGCCCGCCTGCACGAGCTTGGCTTGATCCACTGCGCTGACGGCAAGCACGCCGTCAACCGCGCGGCAAAGCATTCCTTCATAGCGCTGCAATCGGCGCGCCTCCAGGGCGAGCGCAGGACGCACGAGTGGGAAGGCGGTCGTGCGGGCGCGCTCGACAATGGCCCAAACCGCATTGTGCGCATCGAATATGCGGTTGCCGGAGCGCGCCCCCAGTGCATACTGCCCCATCGTCAACTGGTCGGCGTGAACGATGTCGAATGACTGTTCGCTGGTCAGGCGTTGGACGAGATCGTGCATGGCTTGCTTGCTGTCGCGTTCAACGAGGAACGGCGTCCCGCGTGCCAGTGCGCGCAGATAGTCGCGCGCATCGACAAGGCGACTGCGGCGCATCGGCACGGGATAGACGGCGTGGCAGAACTCACGCAGCACGTCCAATCCCTTTTCCTCGCCAGGACGCACGAACGTAGCCAAAGTCACCTGATGCCCACGCGAGGCGAGGTAGCGCAGCACATGATACGTCTTGATGCGCGGCCCCGAATCCGGGGGGTACGGCACGATCTGGGAGAGAAGCAGAACTCGCAAGGGAAGTGACGCCATGACTTGGCGGCCCCTGTCAGACCGGCTCTATGCCAGGCGCCAGCGACATGCGCAAGATGTCCAAGTTCGACCGCAGTTCAGCCGCCGCCCGCACCCGCGTGCGCGGGGCAATCGACACAAGCGCCCAGAAGAGGAGCTTGGCCGCGCTCACCACCGCAAAGAACAGGCGCAAGAGCAGCGTCTGAAACACGCCAAGGTGCTTGTGAAAATAGAGCATGTACCCGCGGTAGACTAGCCGCCGCCGCTTCCATGGTGTCAGACTCCGACCGCCAAAGTGAATGGTCTTTACATCCGGATCATAGCAGATTTGCCAGCCATGCTTGTGCAACCTGTACTGCAAATCGGATTCGTCCGAGTAGATGAAGAATCCTTCGTCAACCAGCCCGACCTGGTCGAGCGCATCGCGTCGGAACAGCATGAACGCCGTGCTGAGCCAGTCCACCGCACGCTCCGGGCCATTAGGGCCGAAAGACGGGTATTCCGGACGAATCAACTGACCTAGTTTTGTGGTCAGCAGTAGTACAATGCCAAACGACGCGAACGGGTAGTGGCTGCTCTGAAAGCTGCCGTCCGGATTCAACAACTGGCCGCCCACGCCACCGGCCTGCGGATGCGCGTCGAGGAACTGGACGACACGGTCAATTGAGTTTGGCAGCACCAGCGTGTCGTTGTTGAGCAGCAACACGTATTTGCCGGACGTGGCCCGAATCCCGAGGTTGTTGCCGCCAGCAATGCCCCGGTTCGTCTCGCTCCGGATCATCGTTATCTCTGGATAGCCGGCGGTCAGGCGCGCCACGCTGTCATCAGTCGATGCGTTGTCAACGACGATGATCTCCGTGTCCACGTTCGGTGCGTTGGCGCGCAGCGAGTCGAGGCACTGCGCGGTATACGCGGGCGTGTTGAAATTGACAATGACAATGGAAAGCTCAGGCATCGGTTTGATCCGGCGCGGGTTGGACGCCATCGATGGAAACCCCAAAGCGGCCCAGACTCACGAGGGTGCCCAGCATCAGCCACGTATACACACTCTGCCTGAAACCCGCCGTGCCCAGGTTGTACACAAACGGCACCAGCCACTCGGCCGACGCCACCGACACAACCGCCATCGCGAACAGGCTGGCAAGCGCGCCCCCGGCGTGCGCCCGTGCAAAGCCTGCGGGCGCAGATTGCGTGGCGCGCCAGCCAACCACCACGATCACGATCAGCAGCCACACAAAAACCAGCGTGCCCAGCAAGCCTGTTTGGGCAAACAGGTCGGCAAAAAAGTTGTGCGACGGCGGCGCATAGTACACGCTGGCGTCGCCGGTGCCGACGTAGCTATTCCCGGTGAGCGGACGCGAAAGCGAAACGAAGTCTGGATTGAACCAGTTCCACTTATAGGTCACCGGACCGAGACCCAGCAACACGTGCCAGACGGAGTCAACCGTCATACGGACCACGTCGAGCCAGATATACGGGCGGAGCAGCGATCCAACACTATCCTTGAAAGCCAGGAAATCGTCCACGCGCGCCCGATTAAACCAGACGAAAATGGCTCCGGCCAGCGTGGCAAATACTGCCAGTCGCCGCGAGCGCAACCACAAGAGTACAGGCAGTGCAACAAGCACCGGCAGCCAACCGCCGGCATAGGTATAGCGAAACGTGAGAAATGTCCCGGCGCCCCACGCCGCCAGCAGCAGCCAGCCCAGCAGTCGCGCACCGTCACTCAGGCGCGTGTTCAGAATGAGTTGTCCGAGCAGCAGGACGGCGCCGATGGACATGGGCGTCGCCGGCGCCAGCGGGCCCATACTTACGAAACCCAGATTGCCGGCCACGACGGCCAGCATGGACATGCCTATGGTCGCCGCCACGCACACACGCAGCGACCGCTCGGTCCATTTCACGCTGGCGGTGAGCAGCAGTGCAACGAATGTCAAAAGGTACAGCGCCACCTGTGTGCCTTGCACCAGCAACGCATTGCCCGGCAGCAGCACGCGCACATCGATCAGCACCAGGTTGGCCGCCCACGACCCGCCGAGAATCAGCAGAAACAGCCCAATCGGGCGGTTCAGGCGCGCGTCGCCGAGCGGCGCGGTACGCCGGCCGATCAGCCACTGCAGTATCCACGCCAGCGCGATCGTTGGCAGCACCAGCATCACGGTCGTGATGTTGGTCTGCGTGCCCGTGCCAAGCGGAATCTCGACAAGCCCGGCGGTCGCGATCAGCAGCACGAGCGCCAGGCGCAGATTGACCACCGCCAGGCCAAACGCCGACAGAATGCCGAAGCCGGCCAACAGTGGCGCGACCGACTGCATGGTGATGCCGCCCACATCGCTGAACTGCGGCGAGCGCAGTCCGATCACGGCGCTGACAAGCACCACTACGAGCGCGACCAGGATGCTTGATAGCGAGGCAGAGCGCGTCGAAAGCCAATTCCCTAGCATTGAGCAACCTGTTCCAGCAGCGACAGAAATTTCGGCGCAATGACCGACCAGTCGTATGTCCCCTCAACCAGTCGCCGCGCGTTCGCGGCCAGTCGATCGCGCAGTTCCTCGTCACGCAACAACCGCACAACCTGGGCGGCAAACTGCTCCGGCGTATCGCCAATCAGCAGATGCTCGCCATCGCGCACCTCAAGCCCTTCGGCGCCCTTGCTGGTCGACACAACCGGCGTACCGAGCACCATCGCCTCCAGAATCTTCAGGCGCGTGCCACCGCCCACCTGAAGCGGCGCAATGCAGACCGCAGCCTCAGCGACGGCCGGCTTGACATCGGCTAGATAGCCGGTGAACAGAACACGCTGAGCAGGCGGCACGCGGTTGCGCGTCGCGTCATCCGTGCGCCCGGTAATCCAAAGTTCGGCGCGCGGCTCCGCTTGCAACACCGCAGGCCAGACTTCGCGCAGGAAATAGTCAACGGCCTGGAAATTGGCGCCGAACGAGAGCGCCCCGTTGAAGATCAACCGATACGGATTCTTGACCGCATTCGCATGGTCAACGGCGGCGCTCACAACATTCGGCACAACGGCGACCGGGCAGCGCCGGGCGTTTCCGAGCATCAGATTGGCGCGCTCCAACTCAGAGGCGACCGTGCACGCGTTGAAGTGCCTCATCAGGCCGGCGATGTAATTCCGCGTCTTCATCCAGGACAGCCAGGCGCGCGCGCGCGGGGGACCAGCGCGCGCCAACGCGACGGCGCCGCGCAGCGGGCCAGTTTCGATCTCTTCAAGCAGTTTTGGAGTGGCCGTGTATCGCAAAGCGTAACGCGCATTGTCATAGTGGCAGACGATCAACAGGTCATAGCGGCCCGTCCGCACTTCAGCGTCAAAGCAGCGCGCCATCTCGGGGCTGTGACCCAGCACGATCGATCGCGGTAGCGGGCTGAGAAGCGCCCGCAGGTTGGCGAGTCGGGACGGCGCCGGGCGCGTGCGTTGCACAATACCGGCAACATGGGCATAGGGCGTCAAACCCGCCTCGTCGATGTTGTCCCCGGTGTCTGCAAACGAAAGCAGCGTAACCTCGTGACGGCTTGCCGCCGCACGCACCAGATTGAACACGCGAATCTTGTTGCCGGTGTCTTGCGGCGACGGGAACCACGACGCCAGCCACAGAATCCTCATACCGAAGGACCTCGATGGCGAATCACGCGTGCCGGCACGCCCGCCGCCACGGCCAACTCCGGGATGTCGCCCGTAACCACGGCGCCCGCCGCGATGACGGCACCGCGGCCGATGTGGGAACCGTCCATGATCATCGCGCCGGTCCCGATCCAAACATCGTTTCCAATTTGAATGCCGCGATATGTTTCCGGCTGCAACCGGATGGGCGTGTCCGGGTCGCTGAATCCGTGATTGTGCGACATGATCGCCACATGCGGTCCGACGAGCGCATCGTCACCGATTACGAGACCACCGTCGCCGTGCAGTATCGAGTACGGCCCCACATAACCGTTACGCCCCATAGTGATGCGCCCGACCGGGCCGGCGTGGGACGCATCGGCGATCAGAAGCACCCTTGGCCCAATCCGGCAGCCGTCCGCCAGCGTGATGCCCAGTCCGGGTTGCGCCTCAAGGATGCAGCCGGCATGCACGTGCACCTCATCGCCCAGCCGTATCCGGCCGGCTCCGCGAATGCCCACACTCGGATGAACGTAGACGTGCTTGCCCGCTGTGCCAAGCCGGAACCAGAGCAAGAGGGCGCGTCGATAGAGGGGCCGAACCCACGATTTCAGCACAGATTCATTCCCTGCCATGTGATGCCCCATTACCTCACAGCCCAGTATTATTCCGGAGTGATCGTGTCCCGTCAAGATTGTCATGATGCGAAGCCCATGCCCGGCGGGCATGCGTAGTTGCATGACAGCCGCGTGGTCGCGGGCGTGCCCCGGCGGGCCACCGGGCACCCGCAAGGGGTGCCCCTACGATCGTCATTCTCGGAATGACAGGCCAATGGAACAATGGAACATTCTCGAGTCGCATCGGTAGTGCGTGATACGCTCACAGCGCCCCGATATGCGCCAAGCCCGATCGGATCGTTCTATTATGCTTGTGCTTGCGCCAAATCCGAAATACGGCGCGATTGGCGCGCGAATCGACATGTGTGCCAACATGCCCCAAAACGCAGCGTTGACGGGCGCTCGCCGGTGTCGGCCTGCGCGTGCAGCAATTCTCATTTTGGAGTCGGCCGCCAGGTTGCCTCCTCATCCCCTGGCCCCTGCTCCCCCGCGCGCGCGGGCGAGCAGGGGAAAAGCTAACGGGGAGGGCAACGCCGCTTTCTTGTCGAGCCAGCATGCGTGACAAGCACCAGGGGGGCCAGTTCATAGCAAGCCGGCAATGGAAAGTACCCGCCCAAGGCCAAAATGAGAATCGCTGCTGCGCGTGCTGGCGATTGCGGCCTGCCGGGTCGCTGGGGTATAATCAGGTTGGATAGGTCTGCAGGCTGGCAAGAAACGAATGGATTGCCGCCGCTGGACGCACTGCTCGGTCTTTCACCTTTGCAGTGCGGCTCCGGCCATGCTATCCATGTTCGCCCCCGCGGCGTTATCCGGCGCAGCTGTTGATGCCGCCGCCGCGCCAGGCTTCAGGTGCATAAAGTCGCGCGGCTGTGCTGCGCGTGTGCATACCCAACCGGCATCCAAAGAGGTCGTCAACCGTGTCACGCACGTCACGGCTCGCCGTCATCGGACTCCTGACCGCCGCTTGCGGCGTGTCGCTAATACTGGCCATGGGTGCTACGCCTGCAAATCCGCCCGTCAAGACCGAGCCACCGTGGGACAGCCCGCAGACACGCACGCAGTTCATGCGCTCCTGCGGCGACTGCCACAGCAACGAGACCGTCTGGCCCTGGTACAGCCGCGTCCCACCCGCGTCGATTCTGGTCGCGCGCGACGTACGCGAAGGACGCCAGAAGCTCAACGCCTCCGAGTGGGACACGCGGCCGCAGGACACGCGCGAACTGTCTGAAGTGATGCAACAAGGCGAGATGCCGCCGGCCATGTATGTGGTGATACATCCGGATGCCGTGCTTTCGAATGCCGACCGGCAGGCATTGCTCAAGGGGTTGACCGCGACGTTCGGCGTTGGACACGGCGGACGGTAGCCCGACCGGATACCGCCCTATCGCGCAGGGCGCGCGCAAACCATCGCGGTTTTGGAACGCCGGCAGGCCTGAACCGGCCAGGGATGCCGCCGGCACCAGCCGTACCGCAAAGCGGCGCAACGATCCAATCACACAGAAAGGAGGAAGCTGCGCACCACACTCAAACTGGTCTCTCACACCTGTTTAGCGTGTCAGGCCTCGTGACACTGCTTTAGTGCTTTAAGGAGGATTCCCAGTCATGAAACGTATTACGATTCTTGTACTTGTGGCGGCCATCCTGCTGATAGCGGCTTGCGGTCCGACATCAACGCCGGCGGCCACTCAGGCTCCAGCCGCCGGCGGAACCGTCAGCGGCGCCATCACGATCTGGAACGGCTACCACTCCGGCGATAATGAGGAGAAGGCGCTCAATCAGCTCCTCGACGGCGCCAAGAAGCAGTTCCCCGATGCCAAAATCACGGTGCTCGAAGTGCCGTTCGAGCAGTTGTTCGCCAAGTTCGAGACCGAAGCCGGCTCCGGCGGCGGCCCCGACATGTTCATCGCCCCGAATGACAGCCTGGGCACCGAAGTGCGCGGCAACCTGCTGGCCCCGCTCGACGACATGCTCAAGGGCAAGCTCGACAGCTTCTCGAAACTGTCGATTGAGGGCGTGACGGTGGGCGGCAAGATCTACGCCGTGCCGATGATCCCGAAGGCGCTGGCGATGTACTACAACAAGACGACGGTGACCGCCGCGCCCAAGACGACGGACGAACTGCTGGCGGCGGTCAAGAGCGGCAAGAAGGTCGGCGTCCCGAACAGCGCTTATCACACGTTCGGGTGGTGGCGCGCCTTTGGCGGCAGCTTGATGGACGCCAGCGGCAAGTGCGTTGCCGACACGAACGGCACAGCGGATGCGTTCACGTACGTGCTCTCGCTGAAGACCGCAGGCGCGCAGATCCGCGCCGACGGCGACCTGGACACGCTGTACCGCGCAGGCAACCTCGATATTTACTTCAACGGCCCGTGGGTGTTGGGCGGCAACGAGGACGCGCTCGGCAAGGACAAGGTCGGCGTGGCGCCGATGCCGAAGGGACCCAAGGGCGATGCCGGCCCGCTGACCGGTATTGACGGCTGGTATGTCAACGCCAACAGCAAGAACAAAGGCGGCGCGGTCGCGCTAGCGCTTTACCTGGCCAGCAAGGATGCACAGACGGTGTATGCCAATGTGGCCGGCGACCCGGCGGCGCGCACCGATGTCACGCCGAGCAACGCCAACGTGAAGGCGTTTGCCGACGCCGCGAACGCCGGCTTTGCCCGACCGCAGACGGCGGAGTTCGGCAACTTCTGGACGCCATTCGGCGATGCGGCGACGAAGATCTTCGAAGGCAAGAGCACGCCTGCCGACGCGATCAAGAGCGCTTGCGACGCCATGAACAAGGCGAACAAGAAGTAGCACGCAGTGCGACTGCAAGCCGGGGCCGGCCGGATACGCGGCCGGCCCCGCGCCCGTCATGTCGCTCGTCCCAATTTGCCGGCCCAAGGACAATCTCATGGCGACCATGCCCATTGCACGCCCCGAGACGCCCAATGCGAAGCGCCAGCACAGCAACTCGCGACTGGCCAACCCGTATGTCTACTTGATTCCCGCCATGCTGATCATGTCGGTGATGACATACTACCCGATGGCATACGGGCTGTGGATGTCGTTCACGGACTACGCCCTCAAAAACCTGCGCATCGATTCGCCGCCCCCGAATTTCGTCGGTCTGCAGAACTTCATCGACATTGCCACCGGCGCGCTGACCATTCCGAATTTCGACTTCGCGTATACCGTCGCCTTCAATTTGTTTTGGACATTTTCCAACGTCACGGTGCACGTCATCATCGGCGTCCTGATTGCCGTGCTGCTCAATGCGCGCGGGCTGTGGTTTCGCGGCGTGTACCGCGCCATCTTCGTGCTGCCGATCGTGATCCCGACGCTCGTCGTCGCGAACGTCTGGCGCAACATGTTCGATCCGGACTTCGGCGCGATCAACCAGGGGCTGGCGGCGTTGGGTGGACTGATCGGTATGCCGGCATCGGCCTTCCATATCCGCTGGATCGAATCGCTGGACCCGCCGATTCCGTTTCTGCCTTTGCCCCTGGCCTATTTTGCGCTCCTCATCACCAACGTGTGGCTAGGCTGGCCGTTCATGACGATCGTCGCGACCGGCGCGCTGCAGAGCATTCCGCGCGACTACTATGAAGCGGCGTCGATGGATGGCGCCTCGCCAACGCAGCAGTTCTTCGGTATTACGGTCCCGCTCCTGCGCCCCGCGATGGTGCCGGCGATCGTGTACGGCATCACGTTGACATTCAACCTGTTCAACCTGATATACTTCGTCTCCGGCGGCGGCCCGTTGCGCCAGACCGAAATCCTGGTGACCACGGCGTTCCGCCTCGTCAATCAGGAGCGACTGTACGGCATTGCCGCCGCCTTCGCCGTGTATACGGCGATCATCCTGCTCGTCATCACGCTGATTACCAATCGCGTCTCGCGCGCAACGGAGAGCTACGATGCCTAAGCCGATGCAACGCATGCTCCGGTGGTTGGACCGCCTGGTCGCACCGGAAGAGGAAACGCACATCGTCGGCCAGAAGACGACGCTGGCCAAGCAGCTTGTCTACCAGGCGCTCTTGGTGCTTATTACGCTGAGCGTATTGTTTCCGATCCTGTGGGTCGTCAGCATGTCGTTCGATCCGCGCGCGGACATCATGCGCCCGACGACGCTGAACCTGGTCCCGCCGGGCTTTTCGCTGAAGGCGTATCTCGACATCATTGAAAAGCCATCGGCCAACCCGGTCAGCCTGCCCGTGCTGACGATGAACAGCGTCTTGCTGGCGGGCGGATCGGCGCTGGCGTCGGTCATGATCGCCGTCTTCGCCGGATACGCCTTCTCGCGTTTCCGCTTTGCCGGACGGCAGACGCTGATGATCGCCGTGCTGGCCGTCTTGATCCTCCCGACGGTGGCCACGCTGGCCCCTCTGTTCGTGCTGCTGAACCGAGTCGTGATCGGCGACTTCAATCTGCGCAATTCGCTGCCCGGCGTCGGCCTGGCTTTGCTGTCCAGCTTGCTGCCGTTCGCGATCTGGAACTTAAAGGGCTACATCGACACCATCCCGAAGGAACTGGAAGAGGCCGCGCTGATCGACGGCGCATCACCGAACCAGACGTTCTTTTACATCATGCTGCCTCTATCGACGCCTGCCATTGCGATCACAGCATTCCTGGGGTTCCTGTCGGGCTGGACCGAGTTCTCCATTTCGTGGCAGTTCTTAACCGACCCGCAGAACTTCACGCTCGCGATGACGCTTTACAACATGACCGGCCAGTATGCCAGCTCGACACCGTGGTCGCACTTCTCCGCGATGTCGGTGATCATCGCCCTGCCTGTTTCGCTGGTCTATCTCGCCTTGCAGAAATATATGAGCGGCGGGCTGACGATCGGCGGCGTCAAGGGCTGAAAGCGGCGTTTGGTTGCCCGGGGTCCTGCGGCACGGCAGCCTTGGTGCTGCCGGCCCGGCAACGGTGCATCGCTGGCAGAACGCCGCAATGGCTCCGCGTGCCAAACGCGCGGAGCACGGAGGTACCTGTGCACAACCATACCCTCCTCGCGCTCCGTGTCGCCGGAGTGCTCCTGCTGCTTGTGCTGGGCGGCGCCTGCGCGCCGACGCCACCAGCCGCAACCCCCACGTCGCCGGCGCCGACCGCCGTGCCGCCCACGGCGATTCCTACGGTTGCGCCCACCAGTACGCGTGCGCCGACCAGCCTGCCGCCGACGGCGATTCCCACCAGCGCGCCCGTGTTCACACCCCCGCCGCCAATCACCGGTGTCGGCAAGCCGCCGGATGGCAAATATCTGTTCGTCGAGATCGTCTATTCCACCGACGGGAGTGGAAAACTGCCGCAGTTGATGATCGACTTCCCGGCGTACCGCTTCGATATTCAAACGGGCACACTGTCTCCATTCTCAACGTACGATGCGCGGAAGTTCCAACTCCTGCCGACTGACTGGGGCTTCATCGGCCGCACCAGTTGGCGGCGCGGCGCGGCGGGCGGCGGCGGCGCCGGCACCATCACCGTCGTACCCGGCATGCTCGTGACGTTCACGGTGCCGATCCCGCTCGGCACGGCGAACGCCGATGGCATGGACCAGACGCGCGGCGCACCAGGCCAATTGCTGGCCGTTGCGGCCGACGGAACCGCTGAATTGACGATCGACGGCGAGCGCGTGGTGCTAGCGCCGGGCCGCGAGTGGACGCGCACGGCCGAGTTCGATCTGGCGGTCAAGACTTACAACGGTCGCTACAAGTTGACCGCGCTGGTGCGCAACAACGGCTGGCTGGAACGCGCGAAACTGCGCACGCAACCGTAGAAGGCGATGCCTGTGGCTGCCCCTCCAACATTTCTGATTGGTCGCGAACGAACGATGCGGACGATTCCGTTCGCGACGCTGGAGCGCCATCTCGCGCAGTCTTCGCTGCCACCGGGTGAGCGCATCGCCTGGATGACCGCCGACCACCGGCGCGTCCGCGAATACGTCGTGAGCGAACTGCTGCACGCAGGCATCCCGCTGTCGCTGCAGGCGATTGCAAGCGCGCTGGCCCTGCCGCCCGATCGCGTATCCGACCTGCTGAGCGACCTTGAGCGGCGGCTGACCTTCCTCGTGCGCGATGCGCACGGCGCGGTCGAGTGGGCCTTCCCGGTCACTACCGCGCAGACACCGCATCGGCTGACCTTCGACAGCGGCGAGCGGCTGTACGGCGCTTGAGCGGAAGACGCCGTCGTGGCGCCCTTCGTGCAAGGGCAACTGTGGCGAAGGTTTCTCCGAGCGACGATCGAGTCGGCGTGTGCACACTGCGGCCAGCCGCTCACGCTGGAGGTGGACAGCGCCGTGCATGCCGTATGCCGCACCGCCGGGGCGGCCCCGCTGGTATTCATGCCCGACGTGGACTGGGCCTCGTTCGCGGAACCGACCATCCTCGACGCCTACTGACGGCAGACCGTCTTCTTCTGGTCAGAAGAGCATGCGCGCGAACATCGCGCAGCGGTCGGCGGGCCGACGGGGACATACCTCACGCTGGCGCAGATGCAGATCGTGGGACCCGTGGGGCAATCCAGCCTGTTTGGTTTTTCATACAGCAACGCGCAGAAGTAGCCGGCACGCTCGACCACTGCACGGTACACAGGATTTCAACACAAAGTCACAAAGGCACAAAGCAAAACCTCGCAGGTGTGCTTGGTGTCTTTGGGCTTTGTGTTTGATCCGATCAATCGTCAGGGCTTGCCAGGTGCCGAGTCGGTTGTTTCTGAAACCCGCTTTTCGACGCCGCACCCGTATCCACACCGAACGCCACGCGCCGTTTGCCACCGCGCACGCACCTGTGCCATAATCACAGCATGTCCGTCAACGTCGATCCTGTCACGCTGGAGATTTTCCGGCATCTGTTCGCATCCGCCGCCGAGGAGATGGGCGTCACGCTGCGGCGTACCGCGTACTCGCCGAACATCAAGGAGCGCCTCGACTTTTCGTGCGCGGCCTTCGACGGCGCCGGCCGCCTGCTGGCGCAGGCCGACCATATCCCGGCGCATCTCGGCGCCATGCCGGGCTCGGTCGAAGCGGTGCTCGCGCGCTTCGACAGCTGGTCCGACGGCGATATCGTCATCCTGAACGACCCGTACGCCGGCGGCAATCACCTGCCCGACATCACGATGGTGTCGCCGGTGTTCATCGTGGAGGCGGGCAGCCAGCCGGCATTCTTCGTCGCTTCGCGCGCGCACCACGCCGACGTGGGCGGCATGTCGCCCGGCTCGATGCCGCTGTCGGTTGAGTTGATACAGGAAGGGATCATCATCCCGCCGGTCAAGCTGTACGAGGCCGGACGGCTCAACGCCCCGCTGCTCGATATGGTCTGCCGCAACGTCCGCACGCCCGACGAGCGGCGCGGCGACCTCAACGCGCAGATGGCCGCGCACCGCATCGGCGCGCGCCGCCTGCAGGAGATCGTCAGCCGCTACGGCTTCGCGCAGGCGCAGGCCTACGGTGCAGCGCTGATCGCCTACGCGGAGCGCATCACGCGCCAGACGATCGCCGCCATCCCCGACGGAACGTACGCGTTTGCCGATTACCTGGACGACCCGAATGGGACGGGCGCGCCGGTGAAGATCGCCGTGACGATCACTGTGCACGGCGACGGTATGACCGTGGACTTTGCCGGCACCGCGCCGGAGATGTACGGGTCGCTGAACGCCGTGCCGCAGATCGCGCATTCGGCGGTCCGCTACTGCGTGCGGTCGCTGATCGAGGAGGACGTGCCGACGAATCACGGCACATTCGCGCCGGTCAAGATCATCTGCCCGTTCGGCAGCGTGCTCAACCCGCATTACGGCCGCGCCGTCGCCGGCGGCAACGTCGAAACGTCGCAGCGCATTGTGGACACGGTGCTTGGCGCGCTGGCGCAGGCGCTGCCCGACCGCGTGCCCGCCGCGTCGCAGGGCTCGATGAACAACCTGACCATGGGCGGCGATGATCCGTTCCGCAACAAGCCGTACGCCTACTATGAGACGATGGGCGGCGGCATGGGTGCGGCCGCGCAGGGCAACGGCCTGAGCGGCGTGCACGTCCACATGAGCAATACGCTCAACACGCCGATCGAGGCGTTGGAGATGGCGTTCCCGTTCCGGCTGACCCGCTACGCGCTGCGTAAAGACAGCAGCGGCGACGGCCGGCATCGCGGCGGCGAGGGTCTGGTGCGCGAGGTTGAGTTCCTGGCCCCGGCGACGGTAACGATGCTGAGCGAGCGGCGGCGGCTGGCGCCGTACGGCGCACAGGGCGGCCAGCCCGGCGGCATCGGGCGCAATACGCTGCGGCACGCCGACGGCACGACCGAAGACCTCGGCGGCAAGTTCTCGCGCCGCCTCGACGCCGGCGATGTGTTGACGATTGAAACCCCCGGCGGCGGCGGGTACGGGGCGCCGCTAACCTAACCACCCGGTCGCAGAGCCGAAATCAAATGGCACGATCTTGTTAGCCCGATGAATCACTCACCGACGGAGATCCAATTCATGGTCAACCACTTCCAGCCAGGCGCCGCGTTCGCGCACCAGATGGACGACAGCGATCCGCTCAAATCGTTCCGGGACGAGTTTGTCATCAGCGACCCCGACCTGATCTACCTGGACGGCAACTCGCTCGGCCGAATGCCGAAAGCCACCGCTGAGCGTATACGCACCGTCGTCGATCAGGAATGGGGCGACGGCCTCATTCGTGGCTGGAACGCCGGCTGGTGGAGCGCGCCGGCGCGCATCGGCGCCAAGATCGCGCAGATCGTCGGCGCGAAACCGCACGAGATCATCGTCTGCGACTCGACCTCGGTCGATCTCTTCAAGCTGGCCATCTCGGCGCTGCGCGCGCAGGAAGGCCGCACCCGTGTCGTCAGCGACGTGTTCAACTTCCCGTCTGACCTGTATATCCTGCAGGGCGCGATCGACCTGCTCGGCAACAAGCATACGCTCTCGCTGGTCGGCACGCGCGACACGATTACGCCCGATCTCGGCGAACTCGCCGATCTGCTCGACAGCCAGACCGCGCTCGTCGAGCTCTCGCACGTCGTCTTCAAGTCCGGCTACCTGTATGACATGAAGGCGGTCACCGAGCAGATCCACGCGGCCGGCGCGCTCGTCATCTGGGACCTGTGCCACTCGGTCGGCGCGGTGCCGGTGGAATTGAACGCCTGCCACGCCGATCTGGCGATCGGCTGCACCTACAAATATCTGAACGCCGGGCCCGGCGCGAACGCCTTCCTGTACGTGCGCGAAGACCTTCAAGAAAAGTTGCGCTCGCCGATCTGGGGCTGGCTGGGCCAGCGCGATCCGTTCGCCTTCGATCTGCAGTACAAATCGGCCGACGGCATGGCACGCTTCCTGGCCGGCTCAGTCAACGTGCTCTCGACATCAGCGGTGGAGCCAGCCGTGGACATGATCGAGCGGGCCGGCATGGCGCGCATCCGCGTCAAGTCGATCATGCTGACGGAGTACATGACCTACCTGTACGACCAGCACCTCGCCGCGCGCGGGTTCACGTTCGGATCGCCGCGCGAGGCGAGCCGGCGCGGATCGCACATCTCGATTCGCCACCCGGAAGCGTATCGCATCTGCCGCGCGATGACCGACGTGCTGAACGTCATACCCGATTTCCGCGCGCCGGACAATATCCGTATCGGCCTGGTGCCGCTCTACACGACTTTCGGCGATATCCACGAGGCGGTCATGCGCATCTGCCGCATCATGGACGAGCGGATCTATGAGCGCTTCGGCGCCGAGCGCGCCGCGGTGACCTAGACACTGCCGAAGGCCGTCTCGAAACGGCCAATATGACACCGACACAATCGTCGTAGCGCCCGCCGAGATTTCGGGCGCGCCAGTGAATGTGCTATACTCCTTTGTGCTTGCCCCCGTAGCTCAGTGGATAGAGCAGCGGCCTCCGGAGCCGTGTGCGGGCGTTCGAGTCGCCCCGGGGGCACAGTTGTCTTCTCCGCCGGTTCCCTTCATTGCCTTGTTCGTGCTGGAGTGAGGTTCTGTGCCTTCTTGCATGCATAGCGTGCGATTTGCACTTGCGCCGCGCTTGTTCTCGCGCTAAACTCTCTCTTCGGGGTGTGCCGCCAGGCAGCCCCGACCGCCATGAAAACCTCTCTTCGCGCCGACCCGCTCATTCTGCCGGTCTACGCACCCTCACTTCTGCTGTCGTTCGCGCGCGGATTGCTGGTCCCAGTGCTTCCGCTTTACGCGCGCGCCTTCGAGAACAACTACGAGCTCGTCGGCATCGCGCTGGCGGCGCAGAGCCTCGGCATGCTGGCCGGCGACGTGCCGTCCGGCGTCGTCATGGCCCGGCTCGGTCGCCGCCGCGCGATGATTCTCGCGGTGATCGTGATCGCATCCATGGGGTTCGCCACCGCCGCGGCGCAATCGCTCTGGCAACTGGTCATCTTCGGGGTGCTCGGCGGCCTTGGCGACGCGCTGTGGAACGTCTCGCGCCACGCGTACATCAGTGAGGCGGCGGCGGTGGATCGCCGCGGCCGCGCCATCGCGGTGTACGGCGGCATCATGCGCTCCGGTCGGTTCGTCGGTCCCGCGATTGGCGGCGTGGTCGCGGCCGTGTTCGGACTGCGCGCGCCGTTTGTGCTGTGCGCCGTGCTGTGCGCATTGACCGGCATCTTCCCCCTGCTGTTCGTCAGCGCGTCGCGGTCGGCGGCGGTCACGCGCGGCGGCATCGGCGGGCACGCGCGACACGTGCGCGGCCTGCTCACCGGGCACGCCGGCGTGTGGGCGACGGCGGGCACCGGCCAGTTGCTTGCTCAGATGGTGCGCTCCGGCCGCGATGTAATCGTCACGCTGTACGCTGCCGACATCCTCGGCCTGAGCGTCGACCGGATCGGTCTGATCGCCAGCATGGGCTCGCTCTTCGACGTGCTGATGTTCATCCCGGCCGGCATCATCATGGACCGCTGGGGTCGCAAGTGGGCTTACGTGCCCAGCATTGGCATCCTGGCGCTCGGCATCGCGCTCGTTCCGTTTACCGTCGATTTCGTCACGCTGATGATTGTCAATATCATCATCGGTTTTGGTAACGGAATCGGCTCCGGCACCATGATGACGCTTGGCGCCGATCTGGCCCCGCGCCAGTCGGTCGGGGAGTTTCTCGGCATCTGGAACCTGATCGGCGACGTGGGGGGGAGCGCCGGCCCGCTCGCCATCGGCGCGGTGGCCGGCTCGCTGAGCCTGGTGCCGGCCATCTTCGTGATCGCCGGCGTCGGCGCCGCTGGGTCGGTCATCCTCGGCTGGCTGGTGCCGGAGACCTTGCGCGTGCGGCGCGCCCTAACATGACTTTCGACAAGGCCGGCGCTGGCCGGCTGCCATTCAACCATTCACGGGAGGGACTGATGAATCAATCGCCGGTCGCCGGTCTGCGGGTTGTCTCGTTCAACGTGCTGCCCCCGATGTACAATATCGTGTCGCGCTGGGCCGAGATGTCCGGCGCCAAACTCGTGCTCGTCGTTACCACTCCCGGGCCCGCATCACGACCGATGCCGTCGTTCCGCGAGGTGGCCGCGTTGGCCGGCAACGATAAGCGCGAGGTGCTCGTCACAACCCGCCTGCGGACCGTGGCGACGCCGCTCATCCGCGAATTGCAGCCCGACATTATTCTCTCAGCCTCGTTCCCGTATCTGCTGCCGCCGGAAGTCCTGTCGCTGGCGAAAATCGCGGCGGTCAACATGCACCCGACGCCGCTCCCCCACTACCGCGGGCCGAACCCGATGCGGCTGTTCTACGACGGTTTCCCGACCATCGGCGCAACCCTGCACTACACCGCTGCCGAGTTCGATACCGGCGCGATTCTCGCCCAACACACCGCGCCCGCGCCGCAGCCGCTGACGCAGGAGGCGATCCTCTCCATCTGGCCCGGGCTGATGATGAAATGCTTGATGGAGGGCGTCGCCAAGGCCGCGATGCGCGCGCCGGGCATGCCGCAGGACGACAGCAAGGCATCCTATGCAGCGCAATTCACCGAGGAAGACAAGTGGATGAACTGGTCGGAGTCTGGTGCGGTGCTTCAGCGCAAGGTTACGGCACTGAACTTGACCGGGCAGCCGTCGGCGAAAGCCAATATCAACGGCCAGCCGCACAGCCTGCTGAAGATTGAACCGCTGGCCGGCGATAGCCGGATCGCCGCGCCCGGCACCGTCATCGAGAGCGGTGCCGAGTCACTCGTCGTGGCCGTCGGTGATGGCGTCGCGCGCGTGTTCGCGAAGCCGCTGGCCAGCGCGTAGCACGGACGGAGCAACGTATGATCAAGATAGGAGATCGCATACCGGCGTTCAGCCTGCTGACGGATGACGGTCGGGTCGTGTCGCGCGAGTCGCTGCGCGGCCAGCGCGTCGTGCTCTACTTCTATCCAAAAGACGACACGCCGGGCTGCACCGTCGAGGCGTGCACGTTTCGCGACAACCTGCCCGCATTCGATGCGCTGGGCGTGCCAGTTTACGGCATCAGTCCCGACGACGCGCGCGCCCATGGGCGTTTCAAGGGCAAGCACGGGTTGAACTTCACACTGCTATCCGATCCCGACCGGCAGTTGATCGAGGGCGCCGGCCTATGGGTCGAGAAGAGCATGTACGGCCGCCAGTACATGGGCGTCCAGCGCAGCACGCTGGTTGTCGCGCCCGACGGGCGCGTCGAACACGTCTGGGAGAAGGTGAAGCCGGAGGCGCATGCAGCCGAGGTGCTGGCGCACCTGCAGGGCGGCGAGCCCGCGCCCGCCGCGCCGAAACCGGCAGCACGCAAGAAGCCGGTCGCCGGCGAGACTCCGAAATCCAAAAAGCCCGCCGCGCGCAAGCCGGTGAGCAAGACGCCAAAGACCAAACAGTAGAAAACCAAGGCCCCGCAACACGACATGGTTGCGGGGTCTTGCTCTTGACGTTGCGGTCGCGCGCCGCCTCAGCCTTTGAACTCCTCGCGCAGCATGCCGAACACGAACGTGTCGCGCAACTGGCCGTTCGTCTCCCGACCATTATGGCGCAGGGTGGCTTCCAGTGTATATCCGGCGCGGCGCGCGACCGCCGCGCTGCGCACGTTGGCTGTCGAGCAACGAATCTCCATGCGTTCGGCGGCCAGCACCTCGAACGCGAAGCGGGTCACGCCGCGCACTGCCTCCGTCACGTAGCCCTGCCCCTCCAGACTCTGGCGCACCCAGTAGCCGGTCTCGAAGCACGGCACGCTCCAGTCGATTCGGTGCAGCCCGGTGCCGCCGACGAACGCACCGCTATCTCGCCGCCATACAAACAGCAGCAGATCCTCGCGCGTAATCCAGTTCGCGCGCGCGCGGCGCACGACCTCTTCTTCGATCTCGATTGTCGGCGTAGCCATCGCCCACGGCATCCACGGCCGCAGATTGTCGAGGCTCTCCATAACGGCGTCGTACAGCGCCGCGCCGTCGCCCACCTGCGGTGGGCGGATGATCAGACGTTCCGTTTCGATCGTGTCCGGGAAGTCTCGGAGAATCGGTTTCACTATATGCATAGCGTTGGTTCTTAATGATGGTGCGATGGCGTGGAGGGCTGTGCCTCGTGCCACAGCTCTCCTGCGAGACGACGCCTATCGTCTGATGATGGGCAGCGCCTGCATCCAGCCCGGTATGACGCCGCACCAGAATCCGATGCATACCGTACGCGCGGGTGTCTGCGTTGTGCCTACGACCGGCTGCCCGATGGACACGTCGACCGTGGTGGCGCCCGCCACACTGTGCTGGCCGCCGGAGTCATTGACGTACCAGTCGACGCTGGGCCCGCCGCCGCCAGCCTGCGCGATGCCTGTTACGAGCACGCCGAGCAGGATGCCCACGCAAAAAAGTATTGTGAGTCGTCGCATGCCTACCTCCTTAGTGCAGGATAACAAAGACCGGCATCAATCCTGTCTTCGGATCTACCGGCCCGGCGGCCTTGCCGATCAGCGCCGGCGTCATGCCCGACACTTCAGCAGCGCGCGCGACCGTGCCACCGGATGAGACCGCCAGCCAGTCGCCGATGGCCGGAGCACTGGTCGCCGCTCCCACATTGACCATCGCCAGACCACTCGTCACCACACTGACGTAACCGCCGTTGGCCGCTGGGCTGTTCGTCAACTGCAAGTCAAACGACGGCGCACCAGCTACGACTTCTTTCTGCTCGCCACGCAGCGTCTGCCCGACGACGCCAACAACCGCCGAGGCCGTCGTCGTGTCCACCTTACGTACCGAGAGCACCATCTGGTTTGTGCCAGGCACAGTCGACACGCCCGCGATCGCGACCACATCGCCCGGCGCCAGCGACTCCGCCCCGCCATTCACCGCAATCGTGCTGGCGCCCGCCATACTAAAGATACCGCCTGCCGAATAGATTCCACCCGTACCGGGGAAATAGGCATCATAATATCCGGCGAAACTCTGGGCATACAAGCCGCGATAGTTTTCACCGACAAAGATGCCCCCATAACCGTCATACGAGGAACTGCCGCTGCCGCGCCCCGTTACACCGGCTCGCCCCTCGAACACACCGCCATAAGCCGGCCACGTCGCTCCAGTGCTCTTGCCATACACGCCGGCTCCATTGGCGCTCTTGCCGTACACCCCCGGCGCGTACATGTTCGTGTAATACGATCCGGCGTTAGACTGGCCGAAGACGCCAACGCCGCTTGCGCTGTAGAAGTAGCCACCATAGCCGCGCGCATTGGTGATGCCGGTTGACGAGCCGTACACGCCCATGCCATAGGCCGTCGTGCCGTAGACACCCGTGCCATCGGGCACATTGCCCATCACGCCCGAACCGGTCGACGCCACGGCGTAGATTGCGCTACCGCTCGGGTAGTAACCGGCCACGATCACACTCAGGGCCGACCCGTCAAAGCTCAAGGGGTCGCCATAGATCTGCGCGCCGGGTTTGAGGCTGTACGCGTACGGCACCGGGCGCACCTCGTCGCAGTTAATGACAAATGCGCCAACCGTCAGGCGCACATAGAGCGCCTGGCCGTAGGCCGATGTCGATGGCAGGTCAATGGCCACGCTGAACAGGCCGTTGTTCACAGACACTGACGAGATAACCTGATTGTAGATGGAGACTCCAGAGCAGGTGTTATTCGTGAAGAAATCGAATGTGAGGTTGCGATTGCCCGTAACGGGCGCGCCATTCTCCTTGAGCACGCCCTGGTAGTTGATCCGGCCCGGCACCGGGGTTGGCGGGCCGCCCCCTCCGGCCGGTTGCTTATCGCCCACAGGCCCCTGGGCGAGCGCCGTGTTGACCGCCCACACCAGGACCAGCAAGAGTGCGGTGGCGACAATGGATGGCAGGCTGCTGCGAATTCCGTGCTTGGTCATCTTCGTCTCCTCGTGCGAATCCAGCAATAAGCTGCGGCTGCCGGCGCGCATTCAACGCTGTGCGCACGGCAGTTGCGAAAGATATGACCCTCCCCAACGAGCCGCCAATTGATACGCCTGCTGCGCGCGCGGTTCATCACCCGCGTGGCGGTACAGTGCGCCCAGGTAACAGTATGCGACGTAGTCGGTCGCATCCAAATCGACCGCCCGCGCAAATGCCTGCATCGCGATCGGTAGTTGGCCCTGGCGCGCGAGAACAATGCCTATCTGTGTATGCACGCCCGCGATGGTCGGCGCCAGCATTGCCGCGCGGCTCAAGATGGCCGCCGCCATGCCATCGCGCTCCGGGCTGCCGTTCGACCAGATGGCAACCAGCGAGCCCCGTTGGATGATATTACGCACATCGCCGGGATTTTGTTGCCCGGCTGCGTCCAGTTCGGCGTCGGCCTCGGCCACCCGGCCGGCTTCGAGCAGCGCGGCCGCGTGGCCCATGCGATATTCCGGTTCAAGCGGCCACAGCGACACCGCGTTCGCTGCAAACGCCAGCCGCGCGTCGATGGGCGCGCCGCGCTGATGCGACTGCCAGTAAGCGGCATCGGCCAGTACGGGACGAACACAGACGCTCCAGATCAGCCAAAGCCCCAGTGCGGCCGACAGTCCCATCCACAACGTCAGTCGCTTATTGGTCGCCACGGGCAAGGCTGGCGCAGCCTCATCGACGCGTGCCAGGCCGGATGCAAGCGCCAGCACCAGCCAGAATGTCACGGACGATGCCGTCAGATCGAAGGTGAACTGCATGTCGGCTATGTGTGCTGCCACAGCCGCCGCCAGCGCCGTCCATGCCAGCGGGTTCGCGTTCCAGTAACGGTGAAGCAGGATCGTGAATGCGATTAGCACCCATGCGAACGCAAACAGGCCGACGACGCCGGAAGACAGGGCCGCATCGAGCCAGAGATTGTGCGCGCGATCGACGGCGGCCTGCCGTCCCTGGTAATACACCAACTGGGGCGGGTAGACCCGGGCGAACACCGAACGAAACGTTTCCGGCCCGTAGCCGCTGGCCGGCCGCGCCGCCACCAGGGGCATCGCGGCATCCCAGATCGTCAAGCGTGCCGCGGTCGAGCCGCCATCGGCGCGCACCACGGCAGGCCAACTACCGTGCATCGCCAGACCGGCAAGCGGCGTGCCGAACGCAGCCATGAGCACGACAGCCGGCACCGCCAGCGGCGCACGCCGAGGCGCCAGCCATGCCAATATGCCAACGAGCGCGGCGACGGCCAGCCCGAGCCATGCGGCGCGGGCATCGGTGAGCAGCAGCACCAGGAGTTGACCAGCCAGTAGAGGGCGCGGCCACCAGCGTCGCCAGCCAACCGCCCGCTGCAACGATGCCGCGTGCCAAAGTGTCAGCGGCATGACCAGAACGAGGTAGGAGCCGAGCAGATTCGAGCGGCCAATCGTTGCCAGAAGCGCTGAGCGCGAGTCGGTCTGCCAGGGAAGCGGGTCCAGATGTGCGGCCTGAATCAACCCATAGGCTACGACAAGCACGGAGCCGCCGACCAGTGCCGCTCGCAGACGATCAACCGCGTCGGGCGTGCGCATCGATGCCGCTGCCGCGAGAAACACCATGAGGTAGGCCAACAGCGTGATCAGCCCCTGCTGGCGCTCGTAAAGGCCCAGCAGGCTGACACGCGTATCAACCGAGGAGAACGTTGAAAACAGCGCCGCAGCGCCCAATGCCAGCGCGGGTGCAGCGAGCGGCGGCAGTTTGGGAAAGCGTGTCAGACCAGACACCAGGGCGGGCAGGCCGAGCACGATGAGCACAAGCGCGGCGGCGCGTACAAACGCGGCCTTGGGGAGTTCGAACGCGCTGCCACCCCACGGATTGATCAAGACGGGTACGACGATCGCCGTTAGCAGGCAGACACCTTCCGCCAGTTGAGCATGCCGTGAGAACGCTCCCACTGCGGTTGCCGGCCAACCAGGTTGGTGCTCCGTCACGATCTGTGACCTCCGTACAGAGCCATTGTACTCCATTTTGGCGGGATCCGCAGGCGCATGGCCGTCATGCCAGGATCTGTGCCATTTCGGCATTGACAGCGCTCGCGCACGCAGAGTAGAATCAGGGTGCAGACCAATCCCGACAGGAGAACCCTATGCGCCCCAACAAGCTTCGTGAACTGCTCAAAGCCGGCAAGCCGACGCTCGGCACGCATCTGTTCAGCACGTGGCCCACCACGGTCGAGGTCGTCGGCCATTCGGACATGTTCGACTACGTCGAGTTTTGCGCCGAGTACGCGCCGTTCAACCTCTACACTCTCGACGACTTCTGCCGCGCCGCCGAGCTTTACAACCTCGGCGCCATGATCAAGGTGGACCAGGAGCCGCGCGGGTTCATCACCCAGCGCGCAATCGGCTCCGGTTTCCAGTCGGTCCTGTTCGCCGACATCCGTTCGGTGGAGGATGCGCGCGCCGCGGTGCGCTCCGCGCGCCCGGAGACGCCCACCGACGACGGTACCTACGGCGTCGCCATGCGCCGCAATGCGATGATGTCGTACGGCGGCACTGAGGAGTACGTCCAGGCGCTGCGCGATGTGGTCGTGGTCTTCATGATCGAAAAGAAGAGCGCCGTGGATCACCTCGAAGAAATCCTTTCGGTCGGCGGCGTGGACATGGTGCAGTGGGGCCCGGCCGACTACAGCATGTCGAGCGGGCGCATCGGCGGATTTCTGCGCAATGACCCGGAGATCAAGGCCGCGGAGAAACGAGTCATCGAGGCCTGCCTGCGCCTCGGCATCCCGCCACGCGCGGAGATCAACACGCCCGACCAGGCGCAAGCCTACCTCGATATGGGCGTCCGGCACTTCTGCATCGGCTGGGACCTGACGGTATTGTACAGTTGGATGCGCGGTAACGGCGAAGCGATGCGCAAGATTCTGGAAAAGGTATAACACCAAGACCCGAAGGGTCGCAATGACCCTTCGGGGTTGTTGTCACTGCTGCTCGTACGCCTCCATCGGCGTCTGCTGCTGGCCGCCCCAGTCCCAGAACCAGTAGGCCAGCATCTTATATGCGCCCCACCGGCCAAAGACCGCTTCGACCTCTTTGGGGCCGACCGGCTTGCCAGCATAGAAACCTTTGGATACGTTGCTCACCGCTTCGGTGTCCACGCCGATGTAATCGTACCGTCCGAGGATGCCGAGCATCATCGCCGCCGCATACGGACCGATGCCGGGCAACACCAGCAGTGATTTGCGCACCTGCTCGGTCGGCCGAGCGCGGTCGGCCAGCGAGTCGAGATCGATTGCACCCGCAGTCACACCGCGCGCGAGTTGTAGCAGATACGGCGCGCGGTAGCCGATGCCGAGCTTGCGCAGCGTGGTCTCGCGCGAGCGCGCGATCGTCGCAGGAAGCGGAAACGCCTTGCGCGCCGGGTCGGACGCCAGCGGCGCGCCATACCGATCAACCAGCGCCGTCACTAGCCGTTTCGTCCCGCCCCACTGGATGTTGGTCGTCATCATCACCTTGACGATATCCTCCCAGATCGACGGCGAGCGCAAGTAGCGCCCCTGTGCCTTGACGCGGCAGTGCGCCAGTTTCGGCTCGCGATCGGTCAGCGCGTAGAACTCGCTGAAGTCGGCGTCGAGCATCAGCATCCAAGTCGCGCGCGCGGCGATCTCACGCTGGGCAGCCTGCGCCATCCGCCCGGCCGACTCGACCTCAACGCCATCGCCCAACGCGCGCACTTGTAGCGCCACCACCCGCGCGTCGGAAAGCCGATCAACCACGTGCAGCGTCTGCGCCTCCGGGTCGAAGCGCCATGGCGCCAACTGGTACCATCCGTGTGAATGGACAACCGAGTGGAAGTTGAACGGTTGCCGTGCGGACAGTTGCAGCTTCATGCGGTGAACCCCGTGCGCGCCACGCGTTCCGCGGCCAGCCGTGTCGCATGATAGAGCGCCTGCGCCGCCAAGCCGATATCGGACGGCTCGACGTACTCGGCCGGCGAGTGGCTGACGCCGCCGCGGCAGCGCACAAACAGCATGGCCGGTTCGGTGATGCGCGCCATGATCTGCGCGTCGTGCCCTGCCCCGCTCGGCAGGCGCACAGCCGGCGCGCCCGCCATCTCACATGCCGTGGATACCAATTCGATCATGTCCGGCGCGATCGGCACCGGTGCGGCGCGCAGCCGGTCGCTGATGCTGACCATCAGCCCGCGCAACGAGGCGATGCGTTCAATTTCGTGGCGGAGCGACGTCTCGGTCAGGTCCCGCGTTTCGATCTGGATGTCGCGCACGTCGAAGTGCATCGTCACCTCGCCCGCGATCACGTTGCTCACGTTGGGCGACACGGCGATATGTCCAACAGTGGCGACGGCGGTCGGCGAGCAGGCGCGCGCGATCCGCTCGGCGGCGAGGATCATCTGCGCCGCGCCCGCCAGCGCGTCACGCCGCGCCTCGCCCATCGGTGTCGCCCCGGCGTGGTCGGCGCGGCCGCTGATCTGCACGCGCAGGCCAAGCGTCCCGGCGATGCCGGTCACCGCCCCCAACGCCACACCGCGCCCTTCGAGCACCGCTCCCTGCTCGATGTGCAGTTCGAGGTATGCGCCAATCTCGCCAGGCTGGCGTGCCGCGCCCGGCAGACGCGCTGGATCAAGCCCATAGGCGCGCAGCGCGTCGGGGACCGTCACCCCATCGTCATCACCGCGGTCCAGAAACTCCGGGTCGAGCGTGCCGGTCATGTTCCAACTGCCAAAGAAGCCACCTTTGAACCGCGCGCCGTCCTCGTCGGTGAACGAGACGACCTCCAGGGCTGGCAGCAGTTCGACGCCGTCCTCGCGCAGGGCGTGCGCGACCTCGATGCCGGCCAGCACGCCGAGCGCGCCGTCGTAGCGGCCGCCGTTGACGACCGTGTCGATGTGCGAGCCGAGCATGACGCACGGCATTCCCATCGCCAGGCTTTCGCGCCGCCCGATGATGTTGGCCGCCGCGTCCAGGCGCGTGGTAAGCCCCGCCTCCTCCATCCAGCCGCGCACCAGCGTTTCGGCGGCGCGCAGTTCGGGCGTAAACGCCAAACGCGTGACGCCGCCGTCGGCCGTCGCGCCGACTTCGGCGAGGCGCATGACGTGCGCCATCAGGCGATCTAGATTAATTGGCACGCTTCCTCCGGAAGAAATCTCAAATCCCAAATCCCAACCGCATATGCGCTACGTCCCTATGACAATGGAGCAGGATATGGGAGTCGAAGTTTGGGATTTGGGGCTTGGGATTTGTGATTTGCTTTAGCTGTCTTCCAACTCAAATACGATATCCTGCGCCCCTTCCCATAGCACCCGGCGCCCGGCCTCCTTGAGACGATCCTGCCCTGCGACGATCGTCAGAAAGTGGTTGCCCGCCAGTTGGCCGAGCTTGCTGGCGAACTGTGTCGCGCCGTACGGGAATAGGATCTCCGTCTCGCTGTACCCGCCCGGGTAGAACAAAATCTCGCCCGGCGCGGGATAGCTCGTCGCGTTCTCGAACCCGACCCCGAGCTTGAAATCGCCGAGCGGAATCCACGCCGATTCTCCGCTCCAGCGCGCCTGAATCAGCTTGCTCTTGAACGGCAGAATGGCCTTGAACGCGGCGCACGTCTGCGGCGCGGCGGCTTCTTCCATGCGCGCCTTGAATGTCAAATCAGCGACCTGGATACGAATGGTGGTCATCAGTTCTGTTCCTTTTTGGTGATAGCTGGTGGGTGGGTACAATGCGTCGCATCGTGTGCCATGCGCATGAGCATCACGTCACGCGCAGTAGGGGCGCATCGTGATGCGCCCGCCGCATTCGCGCACCATACAACATTTCAGGCCATCGGGGAGACTGCCTGGTTGCCGGCTTGCGCCGGCATGACGTTGTGTCTCGCCGGTATGGGCGCTACGCAACTCGACCAAATGCAGGGCATCGTATGGACGCGATCCCAGCGCAACAGCTTTCAGAGGCGAGAAGAATGGGCGCGCACCACCACCCGCAAGCCGAGGACGTCGTTGTTGAGGTCGGGCAGGGGGTTGTAGCGGTACGCGCAGCGGACGAGCCTCTGATTGTCGCCGAACGACCCGCCGCGAATCACACGCGTCTCCAGGCCGCCAATCTCATTCAACGCATCTGAACGATAGTTATTATAGTCAGCCTGCCATTTTGTCAAGCACCACTCCCACACATTGCCAGACAGTTCTTCACAACCATAGGGGCTCGCGCCGGTCGGAAAGCAGCCGACCGCGCTGGTCGTGCCAATGGCGGTGTCGCTATAGTTCGCCCGGTTGGCATCCGGCGCGTTGCCCCACGGATAGACGCGCGCGCGCTGCGGGTTGGCGGCCATGGCCGGGCGCGTGAAGTCGCCCAATGCGGTCGGCTCGACAAGCCGATGCGCTCCTGCGCTCGGAATCCGATGTCCGCCACGCGCCGCTTTTTCCCATTCCTCTTCGCTTGGCAGTGCGGCCTCCAATCCGCGCGATCGCAACGCCAACGCGTCGGTCAGCCAGCGCGTAAACGCCAGCGCCTCGTACCAGCCGATGCCAACCACCGGGTGGTTCGGCAGATCGTACGGCGTGCCGTAGCCGCGCGGGCCGTCAAACCACTCAAGCTGATCGCGCTTCACTTTGCCTTGGTCGTCCAGCACATACCAACCTTTGCCGGCGCGGCCGTCACGCCAGAGGCCGGCAGCCTCGGCCTCGAACCAGTACGCCCGGTTCGCGTAGCCGCCCGCCGTACAGAATTGCGCGTACTGCGCATTGGTGACCGGGAAGCGGCCAATCCAGTAGTCGTGCGGAATGTCCACGCTGCGGCGCGGGTACTCGTCGCCATAGGACAGTTCGTCTTCGCCTTTGTTGGTACCGCGCTCGAATGGGCCGCTCGGCACCAGGCAGAACGGCATCGCCTCGACAGTCAAGACCTCGCGGCGCAGGTCGCCGAGGCGCGCCAGTGCGCGCCCGGCTTCGGCGCGCTCCTGCGCCGGGAACGACGACGCGGTCAGCGACTCCAACAGGCGCTGCGGCAGGCGCGCCAGAAAGGGTTGGCCGCCCTGCACACGTTCGTCGGCCGCCGAAACGGTGTCCTTCGCCCAATCGTCCGGCTCCACCAGCGAGACGACGTGGCTCGCCCAGAGCGTCTCGCGTCGCGCCGCATTGTTGGCCGGCGCGTCCGGGGGACAGAGATGATATGCCAGGTCACGCAGCACCCACTTCTCGGTATCGTTGCTGAACCGAAAAGCTTCGAGGCCCATGCGCGCCGCTTCGGCCCAGAAGTCGTCATCGGCCTGCGCCTTGGACCGGTAGGTGTGAATGCGTCCCGCATCGCGCGCGTCGGGAAACACCATCTGGCAGCCGGCCAGATATTCCTGAAACTGGCGGTGCGGGAAACTGTAGGTTTGCTCAAGCCGGTCCGTGCTGTCACCGTGGCCAACGAGCAGTCCCGCGAACTGATCGACATAGTCGAGGAATTCGCCCGCCAGCGTGTCGTCGACGATCGTGGACGTTTCGCGCAGGATGCGCACAATCGCGCGACCCGGCAGATCGGCGGGCGCCCGGTCGGCCTCACGGTCGCGCCGCGCAGTGCGGTCGCGCGCCTGTTGCTCGTGCGCAACGTAGGCCACCGCTCGCAAACCTTTCAGCAGCCGGTCATCCTCCTGCAAGAGCTTTTTAAGGGCATCGGAAGCCTTCCGCTGTTTGGTTTCCTGCCAGCGCTTCAACAGCACCTCGATCGCTTTGGCAAAAAGGCGCACGCGCTGCTTGGGGAGCGTCGTCTGGTCCTGATGTACAATCGCCATGATGGTCAAGAGCATCGGATTCTCGGCCAACTCGCGCAGATCGTGGTCGAGCGCGGCGTCGGCCAGATCGCGGCCCCTGGCCTCCGCCTCGGGATCGCTAAAGCGCAGAATCGGCTCGCGCGCCTGGCAGGCATACCAGAGTTGCGCGAAGCGCCTGATCTGGGCCGGGGTGAATGGGGCCAGCGTGTGCGGGCTGAAGCCGGGGAAATGCGCTTCGTCGTAGGAACGGATGCGGCAGGTAATGAGCATGCGCCGCACGTTGGCGTACGCCCCGCGCACGGCCGCCACGGTTTCCCGCACCAGCGGACGCAGTTCGCCCGCCACCTCGTCCCAGCCGTCGAATATCAACCAGACGTCGCCGGCGACCAGCAGATCGTTCAACTCATCGGCGAAACCGGGCGCGCGCAACGCGCTCAATTCGGCGCGCCAGTGATCCCACAGTGCATCGACCAGTCGGCGCTCACGCGTTTCGGCGGACAGGCCGCGCAGGTCGAGCGCCTCCAGCGTCGGCGCCAGCCGGCGCAGCGTGGTCAACACAGGCAGCGGCGCCGACGACAACGCGGCCGGCAGGGGGCATTCGCGCAGACGCACGCCGGCCAGCGTCGCGGTCAGTTGATTGACGAACGCGCTCTTGCCCGCGCCCGGCGCGCCGCGCAGGACGAGCCGCTCTTCGCGCGCGGCGACTTCGAGCGCGGAAAGCCGCGCCTCGCGCTCCATGAGCGCCTGCACGTCGGCCTCGCGTGCGCGTTTCTCGCGCTCCTTCGCCGTCGTCGTGTCGAGGTCGATGTAGACGCGGTCGAGCGTCAGTGGGTGCTTATCATCATCGGCGCCCTCGCGCCCGCCGAGCGGACCGAGGCGCAGGCGGTTGCACTGGTTGCGCAGTTGGACCAGATACTGGCTGATCTTGCTGGCGCGCACTTCGCCATAGGTGACGTGCAGATGCTCGATGAACACGCCACCCTGATTGATGCGCGCGTTGTCGCCGGTGCTGATGATGCCGCTGTTCTGCAGCGCCACCACGGCGCGAGCGGTCGCCTCGATGTGCACGGCGACGCCGGTTTGCTGTGCGTCGGTTCGCAGAGCTTCGACGAAGCGTGTCCGCTCATCCGGCGCGAGCAACTTGGCGGTTTCGGCAATCACCTCGAGTTTGTCCAGCATGGCGTCGAGCGCGGTAAGGATTTCGGGGTCGCGCGTCGCGTCGGCGGCGGCCGCCAGGGCCGATGCATCGCGCGCCTGCTGGGCCATGTTAGCGAGCAGATTGCCGCCGACGACGCCGCCCAGCGTCGTCGCCGCGCCGATCATCTGGGCGGGGTCGCCGGTGCGGAACGCTTCGGCCACCGGGCTGAGCGCCAGCCCGCACAACAGGCCATACGCCGTCACCGGCGTACCGCGCAGCGCCAATTGCGTGCGCACGGACGCGCTGCGGAGCGAGTCGGCGATTTTGCGCTTCCAAAGATCAAGGTCGAATGGCATAGGTCGCCTGGCCGTCAACGGGCCGAAATTACAGGCCCGGATAAATTAATTCGGGATGCCGGGGCACGTTTAACGTGCCCCTACCGCTGCATCGGATCGTCGCGTGCCGCATCGAACGCGCGCAGACGCAGGCTGAACTGCATCGGGCGCGGGTCAATCTGGTAGCATGCCAGCGGCGCCGGACCGCACGCCTCGCTGCCCAGCCCGGCCTGCAGGTAATCCACATGCACAATCGTCTCGTCGCGCCGCACCAGTTCGTGGGCGTGTTTGGCCCGCGTGAAGTCCTCGGGCGTATAGTGATGCGCGCTGAGATTGATCAGCGGCTGCCCCACGACGAGCAAGCCCACGCCGCCCACATCGGTAATCGCCGCCCAGCGCACGTCGGACTTGTTACCGTTCTCCTGCGGCTTGATGTACGGCACATACTGCTCCTGCACCGTCCCCCGGTACACACCGACCCGCACGCTCTCGCGGCGGTCGGGATACGACTCGTGCGGCCCCAGGCCGTACCACGCCACCTGATCGTACCGGCTCGGCAGGCGTAGCTGCACGCCGACACGCGGCAGCGCCGGCAGCGCCGACAGCGGCGTGAATTCTACTTCCAGTCGCACGTCGCCATCGCCACGAATCGTATAACGATAGACACAACGCGCGGCCGGCGGCAGCGCATACCCGGCCAGCACGACGCTGGTCGCAACTTGTACCGCGCCATCCGTCTCATCAATGACAAATGACTCTGTACGATGCTGAAGCCGGTCGAGGCCATGTTTGCGCCACGCGACCGCAATCTGCACGTCGTTGTCCGTCGGCGCGCGCCAGAGATTGAGCCGTGGCCCTTGCGTGAGCAACGGCTGGCCGCGCTGCTCCCACGCGGCCAGCATGCCATGCGAATCAAAGCTTAGCGCAAAACCGTCGCCGACGACATTCGACGTGCGTCGCTCGCGGTCGTGACTTATGGTCAGGTTCGTGTGGTGTGCGGGGATAGTTGATTGCCTACGCGTCACCGACAGCGCGAACTGTGCCCACGCCACCTCATGGCCCCGCCACGCCCATGGTTCGTCACTGGCGAGCGTGAACGAGATGTTCAGCCAGCAGTCGCCGTAGTCCGTTTCAGTCAGTTTGTACGGAACGGTAACTTCGCGGCACTCGCCGGCGGGCACGTCAAGCCCAGCGAGATCGCCCGCTTGCACAACCGCACTATCGCGCATCACGTTCCAGTTCGCGCGCAGGTGCGACAGCGTACGAAATGCATAACGGTTGGTGATCCGCACACGCCCGGAGACCAAATCGAGCGCCTCGACAAGCACTGGCTCGAGTACCTTCTTGTATTCGAGCAATCCCGTATGCGGGATGCGGTCCGGGAAGTTCAGGCCGTCTATGCAGAACGTGCCGTCATTCGGCTCGTCGCCGAAGTCGCCGCCATACGCGAACCACGGCCTGCCGTCGGCGGTCTGCTGCCGGATGCCGTGATCGGCCCACTCCCACACGCAGCCGCCGATCAGGCGCGGGTACGTGCGAATCGCTTCCCAGTATTCCTTGAGATTGCCAGGCCCGTTGCCCATCGCGTGCGCATACTCGCACATGAAGACCGGGCGCTTCTCGCGCGGCGTCTGCGCCAATTCGATCAGCTTGTCCACGCTCGGGTACATCACGCTGACCAGGTCGATGTGCGGCGCATCGGCCGCGCCCTGATAGACCGGCCAGCCGGTCGCGCTCTCCATGTGGATCGGGCGCGTCGGATCGATCCCGACGATCCACTCCGCCATCGCGCGGTGATTGGCCCCGTAGCCGGCCTCGTTGCCCAGCGACCAGATGATGATCGATGGATGGTTCTGATCACGGTACACCATGCGCTCGGCGCGGTCGAGAAACGCCGCGCGCCATTCGGAGCCTTCGTTCAATACATTCGGGCCGTAATTGCCGAGGCCATGCGTCTCCAGGTCGGCCTCGTCAATGACGTACAGCCCGAACCGGTCGCACAGGTCGAGCCAGTACGGGTCGGGCGGGTAGTGCGCGCAGCGCGCCGTGTTGACGTTGTGCTGCTTCATAAGCACAATATCGCGTTCGAGCGCCTCGCGCGGCACGGCGTACCCGGTGTCGGGATGCGTATCGTGGCGGTTGACGCCCTGCAGTTTGACCGGAACGCCGTTGACCAGCAACTGCCCGTCGCGAATCTCCACCTGCCGGAAGCCGACCACGAACCGCAAGGCCTCGGTCACGTTGCCGTCGGCGTCGTGCAGGGTCAGCAGCAGCATGTACAGATTCGGCAACTCGGACGACCAGTGCTGCGGCGATTTGATGATGATGGACGCACCGCGCGCCGCAACGCCCAGCGCGGTCACGGTCACCATTTCGCCCACCGCCATTTCGGCGGCTAACGCACCCTGCGGGTCGAGCAGACGTGCGCGCACGCGCGCCGCGGCCGGCGCGCCCTCATTCGCCAATTCCACGCGCAGCGCCAGCGTGCCATCGCGAATTCCAAGATCGAAATAGGTGCGCACCTGCACGTCGCGAATCCGCAGCGCCGGGCGCGCCAGCAGATAAACGTCACGGAAGATGCCGGACATGCGCCACATATCCTGATCTTCCAAATACGTTCCGTCCGACCACTGGTATACTTTCACGGCCAGCGTGTTCACACCGGCGCGCAGAACCGACGTCAGACGGAACTCGCCCGGCATGTGGCTGCCTTTACTGAAGCCAACGCGCTGACCGTTCACCCACAGCTCGAACGCCGACGCCACCGCCTCGAAGACGATGAATACCGGTTGACCATCCCACTCATCGGGCACGGTGAACTGGCGCCGGTAGACGCCGACCGGGTTCGCGTCAGGCACATACGGCGGGTCCATCGGGATGACGTAGTTGATGTTCGAGTAGACCGGCTTGCCATAGCCCTGCATCTGCCAGCAACCAGGCACCGCGATCTCGGCCCACGCCGACGCGTCAAAGTCGGCGCGCTCGAAACCGGGCGGCACGTCATCCGGCGACTGGCCGTAGTGGAAACGCCAGCGGCCGTTCAGCAACCGGAAGCGCGGCGACGCAGCGCGATCGCCGTCCCGTGCGCCGGATTCATCGGCAAACGGCACAAACGAAGCGCGCGGCGGCTCGCGGTTGATATGCAGGCATGCCGGGTTCTCCCAGTCACGCAGCATGGCTCACGCTCCGCTTGATATGGCGCGCAGGCGCTCGGCGGCGCTTTCCGCCGTCAGATCGCGCTGCGGCGAGCCCAGCATTTCAAAGCCGACCATGAACTTCCGCACCGTGGCCGAGCGCAACAGCGGCGGGTAGTAGTGCGCGTGCAGGTGCGCCTCGGCGTGCGCGTGCCCGTCGAACGGCGCCTGGTGAAAGCCCATGGAGTAGGGGAAGGAGACGCCAAACAGCGCGTCGTAGGTGGAAGTCAGCCGCCGGATCGCGTCGGCCAGCGCGTCGCGCTCGCTATCGTGCAGACCGGGCAGCGACACGACATGCCGCCGGGGCAGCAACAGCACTTCGAACGGCCAGACCGCCCAGAACGGCACGAGCGCGACCCAGTGCGCATTCTCCAGCACCAGCCGCTCGCCCAGCGCCAGTTCGAGCGCCACGTAGTCGCACAACATGCAGCGCGCCCGCGATTCGTGGTAGCGCGCCAGGTGGTGCATCTCCCTGGCTGGCTCGGTCGGCACGCTCTCGCTCGCCCAGATCTGGCCGTGCGGGTGCGGGTTGCTCGCGCCCATCATGGCGCCCTTGTTTTCGAAGACCTGCACGTGCCGGATATCGTCGCGCGCGCCAAGCTCCTCGGTCTGCGTCGCCCACACATCCACCACGCGCTGCACGTCGGGCAGCGACATGTCCGGCAGCGTCAGGTCGTGACGCGGCGAGAAGCAGACGACGCGGCAGAGACCGCGTTCCGATTCCGCGCGCAACAGCCCGCCGGTGTCGATCTGGCCGCCTTCGCTGTCGGGGCGCAGTGCCGCAAAGTCATTGTCGAACACGAACGTCGATTCGTAAGCGGGGTTGCGCACCCCGCCCGCGCGCGCGTTGCCGGGGCACAGGTAGCAGGCCGGGTCATGCGTCGGCGCGCTCACTGGCGGCAGCGTCTCCACCTGCCCAAGCCACGGGCGCTGCGTGCGCTGCGGAGATACGAGCACCCAGTCACCCGTCAGCGGGTTGTAGCGGCGGTGGGGACGCGAAAGGAGATCCATAGATGGAACGATGCACTCCGGAAAGGGTGACTGGATTATACAACGGTTCACGCCGTGCAGCCGGGCGTGCGAGGCGTATCGACGTCCGTGCAGTCCGTATCGACCGGTCAGCGGTGGAACCCGGTGGCGCATCAGCCGCGTCACCGGCGCGGAAACTGGCGCGGGCACTGCGTTGTGCCTCGTTCATCATTCTACTCCCGTCCAGGCTGATTGCTCAAGGCGCGCGCCGTGTTCACGCGCGATCCCCCATATTTCATGCGTCCGGCTGTCAGTTGCGGTTATCCGGTGTTTTGACACCGACAAGCAGACGATGTTATACTAAAGACCGTCGTATCCAGCCGTCGCGAAAGTGGGTGCAGGTCTACCCACTTTTGTTGTTGTATGGGGGTTGTCTTATTCGTGCCGGGCAAGTGAGAGGATACTGGCAACAATATTATGAAAAGCGAATTTCAGGCCGCGATTAATCAGGTAGCAAACGACCGTAATTTGCCGCGCGAGGTTATTATCGACGCCATTCGCATGGCGCTCGTTTCGGCCTACAAGCGCGATTTTGGCAGCTTGGCCAATCTGGTCGCCTCGCTCGATCCGAACACGGGCAATGCGCGCATTTTCGCAGAAAAGCAGGTGGTCGAGGTCATCGATGATCCGAACCTGCAGATTCTCTACGATGAAGCGCTCACGATCGATCCGGAGGTCATCGTCGGCAGCATCGTGAAAGTGGATATCACGCCGAGTAACTTCGGCCGCATTGCCGCGCAGACCGCGAAGCAGGTCATCCTGCAGCGCATTCGCGAGGCCAAGCGTGACCACCTGTTCACGAACTACGCCGAGCGCGAAGGAGAGATGGTCACCGGGGTCGTGAGCTACGTCGGTCCGGCGGGTGTCACGCTCAACCTGGGCGATGAAGCGGAAGCAACGCTGCCCTCCGAAGAGATGATCAAGGGCGAGTATTACCGCCGCGATCAGCGTGTGCGCGCCTACATTTATAAAGTAGAGAAGGTACAGCGCGGACCGCAGATCCTGGTCAGCCGCACGCACAAGAAGATGCTGTTGCGCCTGCTCGAGATGGAAGTGCCGGAAATCGCCAACGGCGTCGTGGAAGTGCGCGCCATTGCGCGCGAGCCCGGCCAGCGCTCCAAGGTGGCCGTCAGCGCCCAGCAACCGGGCATCGACCCGGTCGGTGCGTGCGTCGGCATGCGCGGCGGGCGCATCCAGCACATCGTGGAGGAATTGAGCGGCGAAAAGATCGACATCGTGCCGTGGAGCGCGGATACGGCGCAGTTCATTGCCAACGCCCTCAGCCCGGCCAAGGTCACATCGGTCACGCTCGGCGACGGCAAGACGGCGACGGTCATCGTGCCGGACAAGATGCTGTCGCTCGCGATTGGCAAGGAAGGCCAGAATGCGCGCCTGGCGGCGAAGCTGACCGGCTGGCGCATCGACATCGTCAATCAGACCGATGCCGCGACGCGCGCTCTGCGCTTTGCCGAGGAAGAAGCGGTGCGCGTTGAGCAGGATCGCCGCCGCCGCGAAGACGAGGAACGCCGGCGCGCAGACGCGGCGGCGCTGCTGGCCGAAGCCGAAGTCGGGTTGGACACGCTCGATACGGTCCAGAGCGCAGTCACGTCCGTGAGCGAGTCAACGGAGACGGAACTGGTGCTGGCCGCGTTGCCCGCCGAGGGCGCCGTGGACGAGTTGGAAGCGGCCGAGTCGGTTGGCGATATTGACCTCGCCGAGGTCGCGATCGAGGTGCCGGCCGATGCCTCCACCGAGGAAGACGACGGCGGGCAGCCCGCGATGAAGGGGCAGAAGAAAGCCAAGAAGGGCAAGCGCGAAATCGCGCTCGAGCAGCGGCAGGCCGCCGAGCGCAAGAAGAAGGCCGCCGCCGCGCCGCGCCACCCTGTGGCGGACGACGATCTGGATTGGCAGCACTTGCGGAACGTCAAGGCCGATGAGATTTTGAAGGAAGAAGAAATCCCGGCGCCGGCCACGGAACAGAAAGGTGAGCCTGAAGAGTAACCGACCGCCCCGCCGCCAGCCGCAGCGCACCTGTGTGGTTTGCCACACAACGTCCGACAAACGGGCGCTGGTGCGGATCGTGCGCCTGGCCGCGGGCGGTGTGCAAGTGGACGAGCGCGGCAAGTTGCCGGGGCGCGGCGCGTACCTCTGCCAGCAGGCATCCTGTTGGCAGACGGCGCTGCACACGCCCGTTTTGCAGCACGCGCTCAACACACAGTTGTCCGAATCAGAACGCAGCCAACTGGAAGAGTATGCCAGACGGTTCGTTGTCAACGACAGTACGCCAGTGGAGAACACGCGGCAGCGGCAACGCTGACGGGTGTGACGAGCGATGCATGCTTCAGTGAATTCGCCCGCGGGGGATCATATGAGATAGGATGCCTGGTCGTTCTGCCTCCTCTTTCATTCCCCGGCAGTATCTCCCAACCTTATAGCCGGTTGCGCGCGGGCAACCGCGCGGATGCCGGCCGCGTATGTGACACCGACCTAGAATGGCATTGACCCGGCCACGCGCCGGGTTTGCGCGCACGCACGCGCGTCGCCGGTAATACCGGCCAAATCCGGACCGATTGACGCGCAGCCGCGTCGTACCATAGGGAAGGTGTTGCCCATGACTGAAATGAATAGCGCCGAAGAACCGAAGAACGCCGAGGCCGCGCCGGTCGAGACGCCCGCCGCGCCGGCCAAGGAGAAGAAGCCATCCCGGGCCAAGAAGCCAGAAAGCGCACCCGCACCCGCGCCGGCTCGTCCGTCAGCGCGCCCGTCGATCTACGACGTGATCTCGGCGACTGCGAAACGAGCCGAAGAGGACAAGGCTGCTAAAGCGGCGGCGCACAAGGAGCGCGCCCAGGCGCAGGACAAAGCCGCGGCGGCCAAACCTCCAGCCTCGCCCGCGGCGGCCAGGCTCGGCGCCAAGAAGCCGGCCAGCCCATTCCTGGCGGCATCGATCGTGCGGCCTGCCGTTTCGAAAGTGCCGACCATGGCGCCCGAGTCGGAACTCCCGACCGCGCCGGAAACCCAGGACACGGCACCGGTCGACGCGAAGCTGGTTGAAGCGGCGCCCGTCGCTGAAATCACGGCGCCACCGTCCGATCTGGCTGCGCCGCTCGCCCCACCGTTGGTACAGTCACCGGCGGAGCCCAAGCTCGTTGCCCCGACCGCCGAAACGCCGGCCAAGCCGGCCGAAGCGCGCGCCGAACATCCGAAACACCCGGGCACTACTGCGGTTGCGCCAAAGTCGGCTGAGGCGCGCGTCGACCAGACCCGGCCGGCACCGAGGCCGCAACAACGCATGGGACAGGGCCAGCAGGGCCAGGGTCAGCACCAACAGCGGCCGCGTCAGGGCGGACAAGGCGTTCAGGGCGCACCGCGTCCACAATCGGGCGCGCCGTCCACTACCCAGTCGCGTCCCGGACAGGGCACGGGCAACCGCCCGCCGGGCAGTTCCACACAGGGCCAGCGGCCGGGTGGACCAGGTCGCGGCTTCCAGCAGCCGCCGCCATCGCGTCGCCCGGTTGCGCCGCGCTCACAGCGCCGCGCCGCCATCGCGGCCGCGCCGGTTGCGCCGCCGCCGCCCGCTCCGGCCAAGCCGGCCGGCCCCATCGTGCTGCCGCCGATCGTGACGGTGCGCGAACTGGCGGAAACACTGAATGTGCCGGTTGGCGAGATGCTGAAGAAGTTGCTCAAGATCAAGATTCTGGCGACCATCAATCAGACGCTGGACTACAATACCGCGTCGCTGATCGCTGAAGAGTTCGACCTCAAGACGAAGGCTTTGGACCAGGCGGACTCCAAAGTCGAAGCCAAGACCGTTGACCTGCGTTCCGTCGCGGACAAAGGCGCCGGGCATTCCCGCCCGCCCGTGGTCACCGTGCTCGGCCATGTCGACCACGGCAAGACCTCCCTGCTCGATGCCATTCGCAACACGAGCGTGGCCGCCGGCGAAGCGGGCGGCATCACGCAGCACATCGGCGCTTATCAGATCGAGAAGCAGGGACGGCTGATCACGTTCCTCGACACGCCCGGCCACGAGGCCTTCACAGCGATGCGCGCGCGCGGCGCCCAGTTGACGGACGTGGCCGTGCTGGTGGTGGCCGCCGACGACGGCGTGATGCCGCAGACGGTCGAGGCCATCAACCACGCGCGCGCGGCCAACGTGCCGATTGTCGTCGCGCTGAACAAGGTCGACCGCGAGTCGGCCGATCCGGCGCGCGTTATGCGCCAGCTGTCCGACCACGAACTGGTCGTCGAAGAGTGGGGCGGCACCGTACCGATGGTGAAAGTATCGGCGCGCAAGAACACCGGTATCGAGGAACTGCTCGATATGATCTTACTGGTGGCCGACCTTGAAGAGCATCGCGCCGACCCGCTGGCGTCGGCCGTCGGCACCGTCGTCGAAGCCGAAGTGGATCGCAGCCGCGGTCCCGTGGCGACCTTGCTGGTGCAAAACGGTACGCTGCACCAGAGCGACTATCTTGTGGTAGGCCAGGTCTGGGGGCGCGTGCGCGCCATGTTTGACGACCACGGCGCGCGCATTGCCGAGGCCCTGCCGTCCAAGCCCGTGCTGGTGCTCGGCCTGCCGACCGTGCCGGAAGCCGGCAGCACCTTCCAGGTGGTGAGCGACGAGCGCACGGCGCGCGATCTGGCGGGCCAGCGCGCGGTCGAACTGCAGAACGCCGGGGAGTTGAAGACCGCCAAGGCGCTGAGCCTGGACGACCTGTATGCGCAGATGCAGGCCGGCCGGATGCACGAATTGAACCTGATCCTGAAAGCCGATGTGAACGGCTCGCTCGAACCGATCCGCAATTCGCTCGAGCGCCTGAGCACGGACGCGTTGCACGTGCGCATTCTGCACCAGGGTCTGGGCAACGTGAGCGAATCGGATGTCAGCCTCGCGCTGGCGTCGGCGGCGATCGTCATCGCCTTCAACGTCGAGGTCGACAGCGCCGCCAAGCGCGTCGCCGCCGGCGAGGGCGTCGATGTCCGCCAATACTCGATCATCTACAAGTTGATCGAAGATGTGGACAAAGCGCTCAAGGGCCTGCTGGAGCCGACGTTCAAGGAAGTCATATCCGGGCGCGCCGAGGTGCGCGCGCTCTTCAAAGTGTCGAAGAAGCTAGTGGCGGGCTGTTTCATCACCGAGGGCAAGGCTGTGCGCAGCGGGCAGGTACGCCTCATGCGCGGCGGCAAGCAGATCTGGGACGGCCGCGTCGCCGGCCTGAAGCGATTTACCGAGGACGTGCGCGAAGTGCTGACCAACTTCGAGTGCGGCATCATGCTGGAAAACTACGAGGAGTTCAAGCCGGGCGATCTGCTCGTCTTCTATCACAAGGAAAAGGAAGCGTAGCGGCCGCCGCCGCGCGCGGTAGCGATGGCAACGACGAAGCGCCAGCAGCGCGTAAATCACCTGATCCAGCAGGAGATCAGCAAGCTAATTGAATACGAGATGGAAGACCCGCGCCTGAACAATATTACCGTCAGCGGCGTCGAGGTCTCGCCCGACCTGCGGCATGCCCGCGTCTATGTGGTCGGCTTCACCGATCCGGCGCGCGAGAAGGATGTGCGCGCCGGTCTGGCGCGCGCGGTGCCGTTCCTGCGCCGCGAACTGGGCCGCCGCGTGCAGTTGCGGCTGGTGCCGGAGCTTTCGTTTACTTTTGATCACTCGATCGACCGGGGCGCCCGAATCGAGGAACTGTTGCGCGAGGCCGGCGATACGCAATCCGAGGCCTAGCCGCAACCAAGAAAGAACATTCGCGAGGGCGAAGCGCCGGCCATCTGCGCCGCTGCGACTTCGCCCTCGCGCCCGTTAATTATGACCACACGATTTGTCGATAACATCACTGCGCGCGAGGCGTTGGACCTGATCCGCAACGCCGGGCGCTGCTACATCAGCGCGCATGTTGCCCCCGACGGCGATGCATTGGGCTCGGCGCTCGGCCTGTACTGGGCGCTCACCCAGATGGGCAAAACGGTGCGCGTGGCCTGCGCCGACCCGGTGCCGGAGATGTTCGACTACCTGCCGGGCGCGCATATCGTGCGCCGCCAGAAGCCGGACGCCGACGAGTTGCTGCTGTTGCTCGATTCGAGCGATCTCCAGCGGCTTGGCTCGCTGTACGACGAGACGCTCTTTCGCGACCGCCCGATCGTCAACATTGATCACCATGTGACCAACGTGCGTTTTGGGACGGTCAACTGGGTCGAGCCGGCTGCCGCCTCGACCGCCGAGATCATCACCGAGCTTGTGCGCGCACTGGACGCGCCGCTGGACCCGCGCGTCGCCACTTGCCTGCTGACCGGCATGGCAACTGACACGCTCGGCTTTCGCACATCCAGCACCTCACCCGCATTGATGGAGACCGCCGCGGAGCTCATGCGCGCCGGCGCGCCGTTGAGCGAGATCATCGAGCGGTCGTTCAATACGCGCGACCTGTCCGACCTGCGCCTGCAGGGGCATGTGCTGGCCGCCATGCAGGTCGAAGACGGCGTCATCTGGTCGGACTGCACGCTGCAGATGCGGCGCGAGTCGGGCTCGACCGAAAACGGCTCCGGCGGGCTGGCCAACATGCTGTTGAGCGTGCGCGGGGCCAAGGTCGCCGTGATGTTCATCGAAAAAGACCGCGAGAAAGTCGAAATTTCGCTGCGCGCCCGCCCGGGCCACAATATCTCCGGCGTGGCTTTCAATCTGGGCGGCGGCGGCCACCCGCAGGCGGCCGGCGCCACGCTGTCGCTGTCGATGGCCGATGCCCATCACAAGGTGCTGCCGCTGGTGCGCGCAGCGCTCGACCCGCTGCGCTGAATTCGGCATGCTGACGGGACTGTTCAACCTTAACAAACCGGTCGGGCCGACCTCGTTCCAGATGATTCACCGCCTGCGACGCCTGACCGGCGTGCGCAAGATCGGCCATGCCGGCACGCTCGACCCGCTGGCCGGCGGCGTGCTGCCGATCTGCATCGGCCGCGCCGTGCGCCTGAGCGAGTACCTCATGGGCGACGTGAAGGTGTACCGCGCTGAGATCACGTTCGGCATCCGCACGACCACCGACGACCGCGAGGGCGAGGTTATCGCGCGCCAGGCCGTTGCGCTCGACCGCGCCGAACTGGAAGCGATGCTGCCACCGTTCACCGGCGACATCGAACAGGTCCCGCCGCAGTACGCCGCGATCAAGGTCGATGGCCGCCCGATGTACGAGCTGGCGCGGCGCGGCCAGACGGTGGACGCGGCCGCGCGCGCCGTGCATGTCGAGCGGCTGACCCTGCTCGACTGGCAGTCGCCGGTGGCGGAGATCGAAATCGAGTGCGGCAAGGGCACCTACGTGCGCGCGCTGGCGCGCGACCTGGGTGAGTTGGCCGGTTGCGGAGCGTACCTGACCGGGCTGACACGCACGCGTTGCGGCGCCTTCGATATCGCCGAAGCCGTGTCGCTCGATGTGCTCGAGCAATCGCCCGACTGGCGCGCGCACCTGCTGCCGATGGAGTTTGGCTTGCGCGGCTGGACACGGGTGGACGTCGACGATGCACAGGCGGCGCGCGTGCTGAACGGCATGACGGTGCCGTGGCCGCTGCCGGAAGCGGGACCCGCGCTCGTCCGCGCGCACGGCCCGGATGGGAATTTCTTTGCCATCATGCGTGCCGACAGCGCGCACGCATGCCTGCGTCCGGAAAAAGTGTTCAAGGATACCGACGCCGACGAGTAGGACGGTCGCTCTGCTGCCATGGAGATTTACTACGGGCTGCCCGATGCGCCGCTGGACGGCGACTCCACCATCACCATCGGCGTGTTCGATGGCGTGCATCGCGGCCATACCGCGCTGATCGGCCGCGCCATCGAGCGCGCGCAAGAATCCGGGCATCGCGCCGGGGTGGTCACGTTCGACCCGCATCCGGTGGAGGTTTTGTCGCCGGGCGCTCGCCTCGGCTACCTGACGAGCATTCCGGAACGCGCACGCCTGATCGAATCGCTCGGCGCCGACTTCATGCTGGTGCTCGGCTTCACGCATGAGTTGTCGCAGACAAGCGCGCGCGACTTTGTCCGCCCCCTCTTTGAGAAGCTGCGCATGCGCCGGCTCGTCATTGGCCACGACTTCACGCTGGGCCATAAGCGACAGGGCAACGCAGCGTTCCTGTCCGCTCTCGGCGCCGAGTGGGGCTTCGAGGTAGAGGCGATCCGGGCCGTCCGGCTTGAGGACACTGTATCGAGCAGCACGCGCATCCGGCAGCTCATTGGCGCGGGGCAGATCACCGCCGCCAACCTGCTGCTGGCGCGCGAGTACACGCTGGACGGCGCACTCGGCGATGACGGCGTTATGCGCGTGCCGGGCCGCCGCCAGATACCCGCGGACGGATACTACCAGTGTCTCATGTCCGCGGCCGGTCGCGAGCTGCCGTGCGCGGCGCAGGTGGAGCATGCGAACATTCGCATTCTGCGCGGCGGGCTGCCGCCGGGCGACGTGTCGCTGGCTTTCCGGCGCGATGTCACGGCAGCACTGGAAGGTTCCACCGAGATCGAGCACACCGCCGACGTGGCGCTGCGCGTTGAAGCGGCGTCGTTTCCGGAGTTGCTGCGCCAGGCCGCACTCGGCATGTTCGCGCTGATGTGCGAGGCCACGGGTATCGTTGCCGACGGCACCACGCCCGTAAGCGTGCAGGGAGTCGACCGCGAGACGGTGCTTGTCAACTGGCTGAACGAACTGCTGTACCTGCACGAGATGAACCGCGTGATCTTTACCGACGTCTTCCCAATCGGCGCCGGCAATGACCATGCAACCGGCACCACCTTCGGCGGCCCCGCCGGCGAAATCCGCAAAGCGATCAAGGCGGTGACGTTCCATGACCTACACGTTGTAGAGCGCGACGGCCGGCTGGAAGCCACCATCGTTTTCGACATCTGAGGCGCGCATGACCTTGCGGCGTTTCCGGTCGGCGTGGTTCGCGAGCTTCGAGCCGTGGTACGCCATATTGGCGCTGTCGCTGATCGCCGGTGCGGCGCTGCACCTCGTCAACAACCGCTGGATTGGAGATTTCTGGGAGCACGCGGCGGTGGTCCGCGAGCTGGCCACGCACCCCATCACCCCTCGCCACCCCGAACTGTTGCTGGACGCTCCGCACGCGTTCTTCTCGCCATACGCCGTCCTCCTGGGTTGGCTATCACGGCTGACGGGCATCGACGCCGTGAGCACACTGAGCATCGCCGCCATCGCCAACCTGCTGCTCCTGCTCGCCGTCCTGCCGCGCGCCATCCACTCCCTGCTGAACGTCGAACTGCAATCGCGCACAGCCTTCTACGCCCTGCTGTTCATGCTGGCGCTCTGGACGGCCAAGCCGTGGGCGTATAGCGGCTTCTTCCATCTCGGCGTGATCTTTTACGTCCTGCCCTATCCATCGACCATCGCATTCGTCGTTGCGTTGGGCATCTGGATTTTTAGTTCGCACTATGCAAAAACCGGTTCGCGGCGGGATTGGGCTACACTGGTCGTCTTGATTGGGTTTAACCTGCTCACCCACCTGCCAACTGCCGCGATCACCATCGCCGGCATGGTCGCTCTGATTATCGCGCAGCGTACGCCCGTGCGGCGCGCTGCCTGCATCGGCGCCACCCTGCCCGTCGCCTTCGCAGTCGCAGCGGCATGGCCGTTCTATCCGTTTGTCGCCCTGCTGCTTCAAGGCGGCGTCTACGATGCTTCCAATATCGCAATGTACCAGGATGTCGCCGGACAGGTCGGCCTGTTCATCGCCGGGGCAGCCGCGCTGCTCTGGCGGGCGCGGCGAGACCGGCGCGACTGGCTGGTGTGGACGGCGACCGCTCTCGCCGGAATCTATGCCGTTGGATTCGTTCGGGAATCGTGGTCGCTTGGCCGCGTGCTGGGCCCGCTGAGCGCGCTGCTCCAGTGGGCGTGTGCCTCATGGGTGGCGCAGTGCGGCGAAGGGCTGCTTGGCCGCGCCTGGCCGCGGCGCGGCGTGGTTTTCGCCGCGGCCGTTCTGCTCATCGCCAACGGCCTCCTGGCATGGGGCGGCGGCAAGTCGCTGGCTCCCGTTCAACGCGAGAGCTATGCGTTCCAGCACATGCTGGCGGAACGCATAGGTCAGTACGATGTGGTGCTGACCGACGTGAGCACCGGGGTTCAAATCCCGGCGTTCAGCGGCAAGGTCATCGTGACCGATCAGCCTCTGGCCTTTGTGCCCGATCTGGATGAGCGAGATGCCGATGTGGCACGCTTTTTCGACATGCCGCTGACCGCGACCGACCGCAGAGTGCTGCTGGCGAAATACACTGTGCGCTGGGTGCTCGTCAATCGCGGCCAGGTCGCTAACCCAGCAGCCCATCTGCAGTCGCTCGCGGCCTTGGCCGACGTGGTCTACGACGATGGGCGCATGACGCTGTTGCAAGTGCGTGACGACCTGACGCGCTGAATTGGAACCCCGTCCGACGATGGTGCACCACGCCGCCACGTAAAGTCACGCCAGCGCACGTTGTGCGGTTCGGTTTGAGAATATCCCATTGATCTGTCATGCATATCCTGTGCACGGTGGTTTCGCCGCCATCCGCCACTCTGCGGCGGGCACAGGACGAAGCGCGAAGATCAGGTTACAGGCTTATGATTAGCTTTGCACACGAAGCATCTCAATTGCTGCGCGATTGATGCTTCACGCGCCTTGTGCAGTTTGCGAAACAATCCGACATAGCGTCGCACAGGGCTGTGCACCGCATGTAGGGACAGGCCTTTGGCCTGTCCGACGGGCAGGTCAAAGACCTGCCCCTACGCGGCGAGCCGCATGGCGTGCCCGATGTTTATGCAAGATGGCCTAGCGAAGTAGCTGACAGCGACCTTGCCTCCGCGCTCAGCATAACACTTTGATTGGGACAACATCAAGTGTTATCGGCATAACATTATGCCGGCATGACGGACTTGTGAGTTCCGAAAGTTTGCCGCTTTGCCCGTGACGCCGGGGCGCTTTTCAACCGGCATGGTCGGCGTGCTATAATCGACGAACATCCTTCACTGATAGAATCCTATGCCAGAGACAACCGCGACCGCCGAGGAATACCTCGAAGCCATATACATGCTGACCGATGAGGGCCAGACCGTGATCGGCGCGCGACTGGCCGAGCTTCTGCACGTCTCGGCGCCCACCGTGACAGCCACGCTGCGCCGCATGACACGCGACGGTTTGGTACGCTACGGCGAGCGCAAGCAGATCGTGCTGACGCCCAAGGGCCGCGACAAGGCCGAGGTGCTGATGCGCCGCCACCGGCTGGTCGAGCGCTGGCTGACGGACGTGCTTGGCATGGGCTGGGCCAGCGCAGACGCCGAGGCGCACCGCCTTGAGCACGCCCTATCGGCGGAAGTCGAAGCGCTGCTGAACAAGCATCTTGGCTACCCGTCCACCTGCCCGCACGGCAACCCGATTCCAGGCAACCCGCCGCCGGACGATGCACATTGGCGTCCGCTGACAACGTGCGCGGCAGGGCAGCGCTTCGAGATCAAGCGCGTGGCCGAGCCGATCGAGAACGCCGTCGACGTGCTACATTACGTGGAAGCGCGCGCGTTGATACCGGGAGCCAGCGGCCTGGTGCTTGACCGCGCGCCAAGTGAAGGTCCGCTCACCGTCCAGATTGGCGAGCGGGCCGTCTCGGTCAGCCACTACATCGCATCGAACATCTACGTCGTATAGACGCCAAAAGGGCCCGGCGACTGCCGGGCCCTTCGCTGGTTCGTAACCGCGCCGGGGCTACTTCTTCTCGGCGCTCATGAAGTTCAGTTCGCCCCGCACGGTCTCCAGGATCTCTTCCGCCTTCAACTGCCGCAGTGTGTAGACCTCGCCGCCCAGCGAGCGCGCCAGCCCGGCGGCCAGGCCGCGGTCGAACGCCTCGTGCTCGGTGTTGATCACCACGGAGCGGATACCGCTCTCCTTCAGCAGGCGCGCGATGCGGTGCGCCTCTTCCTGCGGCGGCAGATCGGTCATCGACACGTTGCCCGCGCCGTCGGTCAGGATGATCATGAGCGGCATCACTTCCGGGTGGCGGCGCAGTTCGCGCGTCATCGTCTCGTGCGCCAGCAGCAGTCCGGCCGAGAGCGGCGTCTTGCCGCCCACCGGGATGTTGCGCAGCGCCTCCTGGGCCAACTCCACCGAGTTCGTTGGCGGCAGGATCAGGTGCGCCGATTCCTTCTGGAACGTCAGCAGGCCGACGTGGTCGCGCTTCTGGTATGCGTCGTTCAGCAGCGAGAGCACGGCGCCCTTCGTGGCGATCATGCGCTCGGCCGCCGCCATCGACCAGGATGCGTCCACCACGAACATGATCAGGTTGGCGGCGCGGCGCACGCGCACCTTCTTCTGCAGGTCCGACATTTCGATGGCGACCGCCATGTCGGAGGTGTCTTTGCGCGCCAACTGGTGTGGCGCGGCGGCGCGGAACGTCGCGTCAAATGCAATGTCGGTGGAGCCGTCGGCCGGGCGGGCGGCGATGTACCGCCCGCGCTTGCGTGTCGTCTTCGTGTATGACCGCTTACCACCCTGAGAGCGGGTCATGCGGTCGAGGCCGGTCTGCAGTTTCTTCGGGGCGAACGCCTGGCCAACCGTCACGTTCTTGTCGCGATGCTGGCCAGGCGTCGGGGGTTGCGGTGTGTCGGGCGTGTCCTGGAACGTCGGCTCGCCCGCTTCCTCCGAAGGCTCTAGCGGCGAGTCGCTGGCTTCGGGGTTGTTTTTTTTTCCTGCGACGCCTGCGCTTCGCCCTTGTCTTCCGACTGGCGCGCTTCGTCCTCGGCGGCTTCGGCGCGTGCCTGCTCGAGTTTCCGCTCCAACTGCTGGAACTGCAGCTCGGTGTCCTGGAACGGCCGGCGCTTCAAGCGGTGCGGCAGCGCCAGTTCGGCCGCGGCCAGGATGTCGATCGAGCGGATCTTGTCGCGACCGCTCAAGGCGGCGTGCGCCGTCGCCGTCTTCAGAATGACAATGTCGGCGCGGTGGCCGTCGACTTCCATCTGCGACGTCAGTTCGGCGATCTGGTACAGGTCGTTTTCGGTGTAGCGCACGCTCGAAACGAGATCGCGGGCGCGGGCAATCAACTCCGACTGCTCGTGCTCCTTCGCGTGCCACGACTCAATGAAGATGGACGGGTCGCGCTCGAATTCGATGCGGCGCGACAGGATCTGCGTGCGCTGCGTCGGATCGCTGATGCCGTGGATTTCCACGCACAGGCCGAAGCGGTCGAGCAGTTGCGGGCGCAGTTCGCCTTCCTCGGGGTTCATCGTGCCCACGAGCACGAACTGGGCCGGGTGCGAGAACGAGATACCTTCACGCTCGACGAAGTTCACGCCCATCGCCGCGGCGTCGAGCAGCAGGTCGACGACATGATCGTCAAGCAGGTTGACCTCGTCGACGTATAGGATGCCGCGATTGGCGGCCGCCATCACGCCCGGGTCAAAGTGCTTCTCGCCGCGCTTGATCGCCTTCTCGATATCCAGTGTACCGACCACGCGATCTTCGGTCGCGCTGACCGGCAAGTCCACCATCGAAACCTTGCGCTTGATGGATTTCAACTCTTCGCCGCGGCGCATGCGCGCCATGCAATCATCGCAAAACGTGTCCGGACGTTTCGGGTTACAGCCAAAGTGGCAGCCTTCGACAACGTCCATCAACGGCAGCAACTCGGCCAGCGCGCGCGCCGCCGTGGACTTGGCGGTGCCGCGCTCGCCGCGCACCAACACGCCGCCAATCTGCGTATTGATGGCGTTGAGCACCAGCGCCAGCTTCATCTTGTCTTGACCCACGATGGCAGTAAACGGGAATATGGAAGGCATCCAAGCGCTCCTAAGAGAAGTAAGAAACGTCCAAGCAGTGATTGTAAAGACAATCACAAGGTCTGTCAAAAATCTAAGTACATAGTTCGCCGCACTAAGTGGGGGTGTCGGCGAGCTTCCGAAGCAGCCGCAGGTCGTCGCCGCCTTTCTCCGTCAATTCCGGCGTCTCGATGATCTTCGGCACTTTGGACAGGCGGCGATCGCGCATGATCAGCCGGAACGCCTCGCGCCCGATCTTGCCGAGCCCGATCCGTTCGTGGCGATCCTTGCGTGAGGCAAGCTCAAACTTGGCATCGTTGAGGTGGAAGCACTTCAGCCGCTCAAAGCCGATCAACTCCTTGAACGTGCTCATCGTCTTGCGATACGCCGCCACATCGCGGATATCGTAGCCGGCCGCAAAGAGATGGCAGGTGTCCAGACAGACACCGAGCCGCTCGTTTTCGCGCACGGTGTGCAGTACCGTGGATAGGTGCTCCAGTTTGTAACCCAGGTTGGTGCCCTGCCCTGCCGTCGCTTCCAGCAAGATCTGTACCTTGTAGCCGCGCAGGTCGGCGTGGATCGCATCAATCGACGCGGCCAGCACCGCCAGCCCCGTATCGTCGCCCTGGCCCATGTGGCTGCCCATGTGCGTCACCAGATACGGGATCTCCAGCCGCTCGCAGCGTTCCAGTTCGTCTCGGAAGGCATTGCGCGACTTCGCGCGGATCGCATCGTCGGGCGATGCCAGATTGATCAGGTACGAATCGTGCGCGGTGACGACCTTGACGCCCGATTCCTTTCCCGCAGCGATGAAACGCGAAACCTCGTCGTCGGACAGCGTGCGCGCCGCCCACTGGTTCGGGCTCTTCGTGAAGACCTGCATCGCCGTGCAGTCCCAATCATTCGCCCAGGTGTATGCGTTGAACATACCGCCGGCGGCGGGCACGTGCGCGCCCAGTAATGGTGCCATCGGTTCCTCCCCCTATTCCCCCGTTAGATAGACCCGGCAGACCAGCGACCGGTCAAACTCGTGCATGCGCGCCGGTCCCAATTCGCGCAGGTATGTCAGCGTGCGCTGTGTGTCGCCGATCAGCCGCGACACGTCAACGCCCATACACTGCGGCTGGAACGCGTGCAGCCAGCGGCAACCAGACTCGAGTTTCACGGTCGCACCGTGATAGTTGTGGCGATCGAGCAGATGATGAAAGCCGACACCAATCTGCAGGATGCCTTTGTACAGCGAACGCACCTCGTCGCGCTCAGCGATCCACAACTGTTCGAGCGTCTCGTGCTGAGCGAAGAACTCGCCCCGGTTGAACTGCTCAAGGCCGCGCAAGAACTCGGCGCATGGTACATCGGCGCAGCGCGCGCACTCCGAAGCATCCTTGAACGCTGGGTAGCGCCGGTTCATGCGCGCCTACAGCACGAACTCCTGCAACTCGTCCACGACGTGAAAGCCGAGCGCTTCCAGATCGTGCCGCTGCGCCGAGTCGGCGTCCTGCACCGGGTTCGTATGGTTCAGGTGCGTGAACGCGATATGGCGACTGGCAGTCAAATCGGCCAGGCGCTCCATCGTCTCCGAGATCAGTGGGTGCGGCACGGTCGACATGTCGCGGCCAGGCAACTCGTCACCGGAGAAGAACGTGCCATCCAGCAGGGCGATGTCGCAGCCGGACACGGCCTCGTGAACGTCGCGCACCCAGTCCGACCAGCGGTCGATATCAGTGATATAAATCAGCTTTTGCGACGGCCCCTCGATCTCGATGCCAAGCGTGTCCGACCATTCCTGGCGGTGCGGCACGCGGAACGGCCGCACAGTCAGGTTGTCCGTGAGGAACAGTTCGGCCTGCTCGTCGAACACGCGCAGCGTGATGTGCCCGTCGCGCACGAGCTGCGCCCACGGGCCATTATGAATGAGGAAGTCCGACATGGCGACGGTGCAGTAGACCGGCAGACCGTGCGTGGCCAATACTTCCTTGCCGAACTGGACGAGGCCGGTGTAGTGGCCGATGTGCGCGTGGGTCAGAATCAGTGCGTCGACCGGGTTGCGGTCGCTGCGCGCCGGCATATCGGGATGCGCCGCCAGCGCATCGAGTTGGCCGCGCACATCCGGCGTCGCGTCGATCAGGTAGCTGCGGCGCGCCTCCGTGTCGATGATGGCGAGGCAGGCCACGCGCCGCGCAAACGCCAGGTCGCGGCGCGCGCGCGCGCAGTACGGCGCGCGGCAGCCGAGGTGCGGCACGCCGCCATCTTGCGCGGTGCCGAGTACGATGACTTTGATCATGCCAGGTCGCTCCCTATCGTGATAAGTCCTCGTCGGATTATAGCACAGGGCGCCCGTGTCGCAGCGCTAAGATTGTTTGCGGTGCCCCATTTTTGACGAAGTTCCGCAGTTCCTATACAATTGACTATCAGACCAGCCGGCGCGTCGGGGGAGACCCCGATGTTTTTGTGTGGGATAACGGCTCGCCTACCGCCGCGACGGTATCGCGACACATTATGTTTGATAGTCTCAGCGACAAACTCCAAAACGTATTCCGGCGTATCCAGTCCAAGGGCGTGGTGCGCACCGAGGACGTCGAGTTGGCGCTCAAAGAAGTGCGCATGGCGTTGCTCGAAGCCGACGTCAACTTTCAGGTCGTCAAAACGTTCATCGCCAGCATCCGCGAGCGCGCCATCGGCGCGGAGGTGCTGGAAAGCCTGACGCCCGCCCAGCAGGTCATCAAGATCGTTCACGAGGAACTGATCAAGCTGCTCGGCGAGCCGGCGCCGCTGAATATCGACGGCCCGACCCCGCGCGTCATCATGATGGTCGGCCTGCAGGGCACCGGCAAGACGACCATGAGCGCCAAGCTGGGGCTTTACCTGCGCAAGAACGGGCAGCGCCCTCTGCTGGTCGCCGCCGACACGCGCCGCCCGGCCGCCATCACGCAGTTGCAGACGCTCGGCAAGCAGCTCGACATCCCGGTCTTTGCCGAGGGCGACAAGCTCTCGCCGCCCGAGATCTGCACGCACGCCGTCGCCTACGCCAAAGACAAGGCATACACGGTCGTCATTCTCGACACCGCCGGCCGCCTGCACATCGACGACGACCTGATGCGCGAGTTGGAGCAAGTCCGAGCGAACGCCAACCCGAACGAGGTCCTGCTGACGGTCGATGCGATGACCGGCCAGGACGCGGTCCGCTCGGCTGACGAGTTCAACAAGCGCACGCCCTTGACCGGCCTTGTGCTGACCAAGGTCGACGGCGACGCGCGCGGCGGCGCCGCCTTGTCGATCCGCGCGATCTCGCACGTGCCGATCAAGTTCATGGGCGTCGGTGAAAAGCCCGACGCGCTCGAGCCGTTCTATCCCGACCGCCTCGCCTCCCGCATTCTCGGCATGGGCGACGTGCTGACCCTGATCGAGAAGGCGCAGGAAAATCTCGACATGGAGATCGCGCGCGAGGCCGGCGAGAAGATGCTCGAGGGCCAGTTCGATCTCGACGACTTCCTCAAGCAGATGAAGCAGTTGAAGAAGATGGGGTCGATCTCGAACCTGTTCGGCATGATCCCGGGCATGTCGCGCATCAAGAACGAAATCGACGACGACGATATGAACTTGCAGATGAAGCGCGTCGAGGCGATCATCTCGTCGATGACCATGGATGAGCGGCGCAGCCCGCGCGTGCTCAACGCCAGCCGGCGCCGGCGCATCTCCAGGGGCAGCGGCACGAGTGTGCAGGAAGTCAACGAGTTGATGAAGCAGTTCCGCGAAATGCAAAAGATGATGGCGCAGATCCGCACGCCGGGCGGCATGCGCAACTTCATGAATATGTTCCGCTAGCCGGAGGACCGCATGGCAAAATGGAAGATTCAGGCCAACGATTCGCGCGATGTCGCGCCTGTCGAGCAGGTACCCGGCGCATTCCGCCGCGTGCTGGCGGACGGCGACCGGATGATGATCATCGAGTGGACGATGAAGGCCGGCGTCGTCGTGCCGGTTCACAATCACCCGCACGAGCAGTCCGGTTACATTGTCAGCGGCGAAATGGTCTTTCACTGCGACGGCAAGGACTTTCACCTGACACAGGGGATGGCCTACGTCGTCTCGGGCGGCACGCCGCATGCGGCGGATTTCCCGGTGGCATCGGTCGTGGTGGATATCTTCTCGCCTCCGCGCGAAGATTATCGCGGCGCGACCGCGTCAACCTATAAATTAAACGGCGCGGCAGTCGCCTCGAAACCGGCTGCCCGCAAGGCGGCGCCGAAGAAGACGCCCGCCCGCAAGCCGGCCGCGCGTAAAAGCACGGCCAAAGCGAAAACGCCCGCGCAGAGCCGCAAGCGCTGAGCCTTCCCTTAAGGACTGGCGCTTCACCCTCTCGGCTTGCCGGGGGCGTACGCAACCGTAGCGAGAACGTCACAATTATTCGGGAGAACACATGGCAGTCAAGATTCGCCTGCGCCGCATGGGCGCAAAGAAGCAGCCGGTCTACCGCGTTGTCATCGCGGAAGACAAGATGGCCCGGCAGGGCCGCTTCATTGAAAACATCGGCCAGTACAACCCGCGCACCGAGCCGCAGACGCTCATCATCGATGAGGCGCGCGCGCTCCACTGGTTGAGCGTCGGCGCGCAGCCGACCGAGTCGGTCTCGCGCCTGTTTCGGCGCACCAAGACGCTCGAAAAGTTTGCGCGTGTGAAAACGGGCGAAACGATCGAGCAGGTGCTCGCCGCGCCCGCCGCAACCCCGGCTGCATAGCCCGAGGAAATGCATGCGTGAACTAATCGAGTACATGGCGAAGGAACTGGTCGACCACCCGGACGAAGTCAAGGTGCGGGAGACCGGCGGGCATCACGGCACGATCTACCTGCACGTGGCTCAGGACGACCTCGGCCGGATCATCGGTCGCGGCGGGCGCATCGCCAACGCAATGCGCGTGCTGTTGAAGGTCGCCGCCATTCGCCAGGGCAAGCGCGTCACGCTCGAAATCAAGTAACCGCGTGGGCCGCAAGGCTCGCGCACAGTTCGCTCAATCAACCACAGATGCGCCGCTCGGGCGCAGCGCCGTATGGCTGCGCCTGGCGCATGCGCGTCTGTGGTTGTCTCTTTTCTCACCAGACTATGCCTGCACCAGACAAGCTGATCATCGGTCGCGTGGTTGGCGCATTTGGCCTGCTCGGGGATATGAAGGTCGCGATCGAGACCGACTTCCCTGAACGCTTCAAATCGCTGGCCGCTGTTTTCATTGGCAACGAACGCTTTGAAGTCGAGCGCGGCCGGCTGCACCCGCCGCACGCGCTCGTCAAGGTCAAAGGTGTCGAGACGCCCGAGCACGCCGCCACGTTCAAAGGCGGCGAAATGAGCGTCGATGTCAGCGACGCGGTCCCGCTGAAGCCGGGCCAGCACTACGTCTACGAGATCGAGGGGCTGGCCGTTGAAACCACGGCCGGCGAGGCGCTCGGCCGCGTCATCGAAGTCTGGAAGACCGGTGCCAACGCTGTCTACCTGGTGCGCGACGAAGCCGGCACGGAGATACTGCTGCCGGCAATCCCTCAGGTCGTGCGCAGCGTGGATGTCGCAGCCGGCAAGATGATTGTCGAACTGCTGGAGGGCTTGCGCTAACCTTCGGCACAGTCCGCATAACCTGACGATCAATTTGCCACTTGACCGGCAGACCAACTTCGTGATATGCTGGCTGGGTGTCTGACCCGCGATACTGGCTCGCGTTCAATCTCGCGCAGGGTGTCGGCCCGGTCAAAACGCGCGCGCTGATCGCCTACTTCGGCGATCTGCAGTCGGCGTGGCAGGCCGGCACCGACGAGTTGACCCGAGCCGGGCTCGATCGGCGGGCCGTCGACAACATTGCGCAGGCGCGCGCAACGCTCGATCTGGACCAGCACCTCGCGCGACTGGAACGCGCCGAGACCCGCTTGCTGACATGGGATGATCCGGACTACCCGGAGCGGCTCGCGCAGATCGCAGACCCGCCGCCGGCGTTGTACTGTCGCGGCGAGATCAGATCCGAAGACTCGTTCGCCGTCGCCATTGTCGGCACGCGCCTTCCGACGGCGTACGGCAAAGAGGCGGGGCGCGCACTGGCCACCGAACTGGCGCGCAACCGGATCACGATCATCAGCGGGCTGGCGCGCGGCATCGACCTGATCGCCCACCAGGCCGCGCTCGATGCGGGCGGCCGCACCATCGCGGTGCTCGGTTCGGGCGTCGATGTCATTTACCCGCCTGAGGCGCGTCCGCTGAGCGAGCAGATCGTCCAGCGCGGCGCCATCGTGAGCGACTACCCGCTGGGTACCGGACCCGACGGCCGCAACTTCCCGCCGCGCAATCGCATCATCAGCGGCATGAGCCTCGGCACCGTCGTCATTGAAGCCGGGCTCGATTCCGGCGCGCTGATCACTGCCGCGTTCGCGCTGGACCAGGGCCGCGAAGTGTTCGCTGTGCCCGGCAGTATCTACAGTAAGACCAGCCTCGGCGCCAACCGCCTGATCCAGCAGGGAGCAAAGCTGGTGACACGCGCTGAAGACATACTTGAGGAGTTGCACCTCGAGCACGCCGCGCAGGAAGCAGCCTCGCGCGAGGTGCTGCCGGAAGACGAGACCGAGCGCGCGCTCTACACCGCGCTGTCGCAGGAGCCGGCGCACGTTGACGACCTGGGACGCTCGCTCCAGCAGCCGGTCTCGGCCATCACCGCCACGCTAACCCTGATGGAGCTTAAAGGCTCGGCGCGCCACGTGGGTGGCATGTATTACGTGCGCGTATCATGACGCGCAATCCGGAACATCGAAACTTGAACGCTACCAACCTTTACGCCGTCATCCTGGCCGGCGGCAGCGGCACGCGGCTCTGGCCGCGCAGCCGCGGCGGCCATCCCAAGCAGTTCCTGGACCTGGCCGGCGACCGGACGATGATCCAGCAGACGGTCAACCGCGTCCGGCCGCTGATACCGCTCGACCGCATCTATTTTCTGGTCGGCAGCCGCCATGCCGCGCAGTTGCGCGAGCAGTTGCCGGGCGTGCCGGCGAACAACGTCATCGTCGAGCCGTCCGCGAAGGGGACGGGCCCATGCGTCGGGTTGGCCGCCATGCTGATCCGCCAGCGCGACCCGAACGCCACGATGACCAGCCTGCACGCCGACCACTTCATCCGTGACGAGGCGGGCTTCCGAACGTCGCTGCAAACGTGCCACGCCCTGGCCCAGCGCGGCCTGCTGGTCACCATGGGCGCCGCGCCAACCTACCCCGAAACGGGGTACGGCTATATCGAGCGCGGGGATGCGCTGGAGCCTGCCTGCGCTCAGGCGGCTTACCGCATCGCGCGCTTCACGGAGAAGCCGGATCGCGACACGGCCGAGCGCATGATGGCCACCGGGCGCTACTACTGGAACACCGGCATGTTCACCTGGCGCGTGGACACCATCCTCGACGCGTTCAGGCAGCACATGCCCGCGTTCAGTGCACAGCTCGATACGATTGCGCAGGCGCCGGAGCAACTGCCCGCCATCTGGACGCAGGTCGTCAACGAGACGATCGACCGCGGCATCATGGAGCGCGCCACGAACGCCGCCGTGCTGCCGATTGATATCGGCTGGAGCGACATCGGTTCCTGGGCCTCCCTGCATGATCTGCTGCCCGCCGACGCAAACGGCAATGTCGTGCTCGGCGACCACGTCGCAATTGACACGCACGGCTCCTTTATCCGGTCGAATGGCAAGCTGATCGCCACGCTCGGGGTCAGCAACCTGATTGTCGTCGAGACCGATGACGCGATCCTCATCTGCCCGAAAGATCGCGCCCAGGACGTCAAACTCGTCGTCGACCAGCTCAAGGCCGATCGGCGCGACGCTTTGCTGTGAGCCAGTCAACCATGCCAGACCACCGACACGCCAGCGAGCTGGACCTGCACGCCGAGTCCATCTTACAGATGGAGTTCGAGTATGCGCGCGAAACCGTCGAGCAGAACCTCGAAGACCGCCGCAAAGTGGTCGAGTTCTATGTCGTGATTGCGGGCGCGCTCGCCACACTGGCGCTGGCACTCGCGCAACTGGACGCCAGCCGCGCGCCAGGCATCTCCCAAACCGATTCGGTCATCGGCGTCACCGGCCGCCTGCCGTCGCCGGTCTATGCGGTCATCTTCTGGGTCGTCGGCCTGACCGGACTGTTCACGCTGTTTCATCTGATCCGGCTACGCCAGTCTTTCCAGGACAGCCTGCTGACGATGAACCGGATCAAAGACTATTACATCAAGCAGTACCCGCTGCTGTCCGAAGCGCTGCGCTGGCGCAACGAGACCATGCCGCCGCTCAATCGCGTCGGCTCGATCACGTTCATCCTTTCGCTGTTCGTGGTACTGGTTGACAGCATCGGCTTCGGCATGGGGATGCTGTTCGTGGACGCCCGGCTCAGCATACCGCTGCCTGCGCTGGGCGCCATCGCCGGCGCGCTCGCGTTCGGCTGGCAAGCCATCATATACTTCTGGATGTTGCGCGAATAGCGACCAACGCCGACCACCGGCGCCACACGCACGGGTGGAACTCTCAGCAGGAGCCAGACCAAGCGAATGTCAGAAGCACAAACCGAGATTCAAGCCTACTGCATGAAGTGCAAGACCAAGCGCGTCATGCAGTCTCCGACCGCCGTGTTCACAGCCGCCGCCACGCCCGCCACCCGGGGCGTGTGCCCGGTCTGCGGGACGACGTTGTTCCGCATGGGCGCCACGCCCGCCCATGAAGGCCTGACCAGGCCCGAGCCACAGCCGCGCGCGCCGGCCAAGCCGCGCGGCACGAAACGCGGCAAGGCGGCCGACCCGCGGCGCTCCGGCCGGCTCGTGATCGTCGAATCGCCGTCGAAAGCCAAGACGATCGGCAAATACCTCGGCGCCGGATACCAGGTCAAAGCGTCGGTCGGCCACGTGCGCGACCTGCTCAAATCGCAGCTCAGCGTCGATGTCGAGCATGCGTTTACGCCCAAGTACCGGGTGCCGAACAACAAGAAAGACGTAGTGAAAGACCTGATCGCCGCGGCGGCCAGAGCCGAGGAAGTCTTCCTCGCAACCGACCCCGACCGCGAGGGCGAGGCCATTGCGTGGCACCTCATGGAAGCGGCCAATATCCCGGCCGAGCGCGCACATCGCGTGGCGTTCGACGAGATCACCAAGGGCGCGGTGACCGAGGCGTTCGCGCACCCGCGCGATATTGACATGCGGCTGGTGAATGCGCAGCAGGCGCGGCGCATCCTGGACCGGCTGGTCGGCTACCAGATCAGCCCGCTGCTATGGGCCAAGGTGCGCGGCGGCCTGAGCGCCGGGCGCGTGCAGTCGGCCGCGGTGCGGCTTATCGTCGAGCGCGAGCGCGAGATCCTGGCGTTCGTACCGGTTGAGTACTGGTCGCTCGAAGCCGACCTGGCCCAGCAGACGACCCGCGCCCGTTTGCCGCGTCCGTTCTTCGCGGCCCGGTTGACCAAAGTGCGGGGCGCCGATGCCGACCTCAAGAACGAAAGCGATTCGCAGGCCGTCGTAAGCGATCTGGAGGGTGCGACGTATATCGTGCTCAAGGTGAAGAAGAGTGAGCGCCGCCGCAATCCGGCCGCGCCGTTCACGACCAGCACCCTGCAGCAGGAAGCGTCGCGCAAGCTCGGCTTCAGCACCAGGAAGACGATGCAGATTGCCCAGCAACTGTATGAAGGCGTCGACCTGGACGGCGAAGGCACTGTCGGCCTGATCACATATATGCGTACCGACTCCACGAACGTGGCCAGGGTCGCCCAGGACGAAGCCCGCGCGCTGATCGCCGAGCGCTACGGGCCGGAGTTCGTGCCGCCCACCCCGCCGACTTACCGCTCGCGCAATCAACTGGCGCAGGAAGCGCACGAGGCCGTGCGCCCCACCGCGGCGCGCCGCGACCCCAACAGCGTCAAGGCGCACCTATCGCGCGACCAGATGCGTCTGTACGATCTGATCTGGAAACGGTTCATCGCCAGCCAGATGGAAGCGGCCGTGTTTGACGTCACGTCGGTCGACACGGGCGCGAACCGCGATTGGCACGTCGGCGACGCGGCGTCAGTGGTGCTCGACGAACGCTTTGCCAACCCGCCCTTCCTTTTCCGCTCCAGCGGCTCAATCGTGAAGTTCATGGGCTTCCTGCAGGTATACGAAGAAGGCAAGGACGATAGCCAGAAGTCCGACGAGGACGAGTCGGTGGGCAAGATTCTGCCGCCGCTGTCAGACGGTGAGGTGGTCGATCTGCTGCGCCTGCGGCCGGAGCAGCACTTCACCGAGCCGCCGCCGCGCTTCTCCGAGGCCACGCTGGTCAAAGCGCTCGAAGAAAACGGCATCGGCCGCCCGAGCACGTACGCACCGACCGTGGCGACCATCGCCACGCGCGGGTACGTGGAGGCGCGCGACAAGCGCCTGTATCCGACCGATATCGGATTCATCGTAAACGACCTGCTTGTCGAGCACTTCCCCGAGGTCGTCGACCTGGGTTTCACGGCGCAGATGGAGGGCGAGCTCGACCAGATCGCGGAAGGCGAGAAAGAATGGGTACCGGTGCTCACCGAGTTCTACGGGCCGTTTGCGCGCTCGCTGCAAAAAGCCGAGACCTCCATGCCGAAAGTCGCCATGGAGGCCGAGGAGACGGGCGAGCTGTGCCCGACCTGCGGTCGCCCGCTGATCATCAAGCGCGGGCGCTTCGGCAAGTTCATTTCGTGCAGCGGCTTCCCGGACTGCAAGTTCACGAAGCCATGGCTCAACAAGATCGGCGTGCAGTGCCCGAAGGACGGCGGCGAGATCGTGGAGCGCAAGACGCGCCGCGGCCGCTTCTTCTTCGGGTGCGCCAACTATCCCAACTGCGATTTCGCGTCGTGGAACCGCCCGGTCATCCAGCGCTGCCCGAAAGATGGGGGCCTGATGGTCATCGCGGGCAAAGATCGCGTCAAGTGCACCGTGTGCGAAACGGTATACGACCTGGATGCGCTGGCCGAGCCGGCCGTCGCGTAATCGCGCGGCACATCCCTAACAACGCAGTGCAGGTGAGGCTATGGACAATCATCTCAGCATGTACGTCAACCATCTGAGCACCGAGAAGAACGCCAGCCAGTATACACTGCGCAACTACCGGCGCGAGATCGAGGAGTTTCTGGAGTTTCTCAAAGCCCGGGGCGTCTCGACCTGGGACAAGGTCGACAAGGAGTTGATCCGCGAGTATGTGGGATGGCTGACCGACGAGGACTACGCCAAGGCCAGCATCGCCCGGCGGTTGTCGGAGTTGCGCTCGTTCGCGCGCTTTCTGATGCGCGAGCGAGTGCTTGACCACAACCCGTTCGACGCCGTTTCGGCGCCGAAGGTGCCGAAACGCCTGCCGCGCTTCCTATCGCCCGACGAGATCAAGAACCTGCTCGCCGCGCCCGACATCAGCGATCCGCAGGGCATGCGCGACCGCGCCATCCTGGAGTTGCTGTACGCGGCCGGCATGCGCGTGTCGGAACTGGTCGGCCTCAACCTCGGCGACATCGACAGCGCGCGGGCGCAGATCAAAGTGCTGGGCAAGGGCAACAAGGAGCGCATGGTGCTCATCGGCCGCCCGGCGATGCGCGCGGTCATGACCTATATCCGCGAGGCGCGCCCGAAACTGATCGGCAAGAAGACGACGAATGCGATCTTCCTCAACCGCTTCGGGACCCGTCTCACGGTGCGGAGTGTGCAGATGGCGCTGGTAAAGTACGCCATGAAGGCCGACATTCATGGCGAAGTGACGCCGCACGTGCTGCGTCATACCTTCGCCACGCACCTGCTCGACGGCGGGGCCGATCTGCGCTCGGTCCAGGAACTGCTCGGGCACGAGTCGCTCTCGACGACGCAGATCTACACGCACGTCACGCAGGCCAAAGCGAAGGAAGTCTACATGAACGCGCACCCCGGCGCGAAGAAGAAGTAGCCCGACGAGGCAACCTCCATGAGCACTCCACGCATTGACAATTTGCGCCGCGTCCTGACGCAACACAATCTGGACGCGCTGCTGGTCCGGCAAGCCGAGGAAACGCCGAACGTGAATCTGCGCTACCTGTCGGGTTTCACCGGTTCGGCAGGCGTTCTGATTGCGGGGCAAAGCGCGCAATTCATCGCCAGCGATTCTCGCTACTGGGAGCAGATCCGCAAGCAGTCGCCTGCTTTCAGCTTGCTCACCTACAAGAACCATCCCGAACAGGCCGACGCAATCGGTCAGGCGCTGCAATCGATCGGTGCGACGCGCGTCGGCTACGAAGCCAACCGCCTGACGGCGGGCGCGCTGGACACGTGGCGTGCCAGCCTGCCGGGCATCGAACTGGTGGCGACCACCGACCTCGTCGAAGGCTTGCGCGCCGTAAAGGATGCCGGCGAGATGGGCGCCATTCGCCGAGCGACTGCGCTGACCGACCGCGCATACGAATTCATCCTGACCAAGATCGAGCCCGGCATGTCCGAGAAGGAAGTCGCATGGGAGTTGGAGTCGTTCATGCGCACGCATGGCGCTGAGGGACTCGCCTTCGATGTGCATGTGGCGTCCGGCCCCGGCACTGCCGAGCCGCATCACGTGCCGAGCGAGCGTGCCATCCAGGTGGGCGAACCGATCTGGATCGACATGGGCGCGCGCGTGGACGGCTATTGCGCCGACCTGACCCGGTCATTTGTGATCGGCGAGCCGGACGCGAAGTTCAGCGCGATCTACGCCATCGTCCAGCGCGCTCAGAACGCTTCGATGGCGGCGCTGCGCAGCGGCGTCGCCGGTCGCGACGTGGATGCGGCCGCGCGCAAGGTTATCGAAGACGCCGGGTACGGCGACAACTTCGGCCACGGCTTGGGACACGGCTTCGGACTGCAAATCCACGAGAAGCCCAGCGCGGGCCGTGTGTCGCAGGATGTGTTGCCTGCCGGCAGCCTGGTAACGGTTGAGCCGGGCATCTACATTCCCGGCTGGGGCGGCGTTCGCATCGAAGATGTCGCGCTGATAACGCAAGACGGTGCCGAGGTCCTGACCGGCGCATCCAAGTGGCGGGGATAGCCACCTAGCGTCATGGCGCCGATGGGTCTGACACCGTCATTCGTTGGCTGAATTGGCGTGAACGGCAGTACAGACCCGAAGGGTTTCTGGCGGGCTACTCGCCATCGGCGACATGATGGCGAAACCCTTCGGGTCTTCTCGGCGCGCGGCAGCAATTCTCATTTTGGAGTCGGCCGCACGTATGCCCCCTCATTGTATAGACCGGGGACATGGTTGACAGGTGTTCGGGGACATGGTTGACACTCACATACGGTATGATGACCCTCATTCAGGAGGTGTCACATGCCATGGACCGAGGTCTCCATCATGTCCCAACGCGAAGAGTTCGTCGCATTAGCTCAGCATGAGCAACGCAACCTGAGCCAACTGGCTGAACGCTACGGCGTTAGCCGTCAGACCGCCTACAAGTGGCTGCGCCGCTTTGCCGCCGCGGGTGCCGGGGGGCTGCACGATCGCTCACGCCAACCACAGCACTCACCACACCGCACGCCCGCAGCCGTCGAACAAACGATCATCGCCGCGCGCCAAGCCCATCCGGCCTGGGGGGCCCGCAAGCTGTGGCACTGGTTGAGCCACCAGGCGGGCGTCTCCCGTGCCGATTTGCCGGCGGCCAGCACCATCCAGGCGATCTTGCAGCGGCATGGCCTGATCAACCCGGCCGAGGCACTCAACCATCAGCCCTTTCAGCGCTTTGAATACGCGGCTCCCAATCAGCTCTGGCAGATGGACTTCAAAGGCGACTTCCGCCTACGCGACGCAGCCCGCACGCGCTGCTACCCGCTGACCGTACTCGACGACCATTCGCGCTTCGCGCTGGCGCTGCGCGCCTGTTGGGATCAGCGCACGGAGACAGTGCAAACGGCCTTGCGCGAGGTCTTCCGCACCTACGGCCTGCCGGAGCGCATGACGATGGACAACGGCGCGCCGTGGGGCGATGAGGGCGGCCAGCCCTACACGCGGCTGACGGTCTGGTTGGTGCAGATCGGCATTCACATCAGTCATTCGCGACCGTACCATCCGCAAACGCAAGGCAAGGATGAACGCTTTCACCGCACGCTGGACGTCGAGTTGTTGCGCGACCCGGCGTGGAGTGAGCCACAGAGTTGCCAGGTCGGCTTTGACGGCTGGCGCCAGGTGTATAATCTGGAGCGACCGCATCAGGCGCTGGGCTACGCCGTACCGGCCCAACGCTACCAACCGAGTGCGCGTCCGTTTCCGGAGACGTTGCCCGCGATTGAGTACGGGCCCGACGACCAGGTGCGCAAGGTGCAGGAGCATGGGCAATTCAGTTTCCGGGGCCAGACCTATCGCATTAGCAAAGCGTTCCACGGCCACCCGATTGGGCTGCGTCTGCTGGCGGAGGACGAGTGGCACGTGTATTTCTGCCAGCATGCGCTGGGCAGCCTCAATCTACGCACGCACAGCACCACTGGCCATGTAACCTATGTCCCCGAACGAGTGTAAACCATGTCTCCGGTCCATACA
>JACRMK010000038.1 GCA_016235055.1 Chloroflexota bacterium
CCAACGAAGTTGGGAGGGGGTCGGGGGGGAGGGCAGCGCCACTTTTTCGGCGGGCCAGCTTGCGTGACAAGCGCCTGAGAGCCAGCGCATCGCAAGCGGCATTGGAAAGTACCCGTACAAAGCCAAATTGAGAATTGCTGGATACGACTTGCAATCACTTCGCCATGTGGGTAGAATATGGTCATCATGGGCCGGCGCATTACCATTGCGCTCCGCCCGGTTCGCATCCTGCGGCACCTACGATACCTATGACCACCGCCCCGGACAATGCCCGCCTGTCATCTGCGCGCGATACGGAGCGCCTGATAACATTTCAGCGCATTACGGCCATGGTGGCCGCCTCGCTCAATGTTCAGGAGACGCTTGACGCGATTGTGGCGGCGACGTGCGAATTGGTCGGCACCGCCGAGGCGCTGATTGTAATTCGCGACGCGGATACCGGCGAGTTGACGCTGCACCCGCACCCGGCGCACGCGGTGCCCGACGCCGAGGCGGACGAGTTGTTTCGCCGCAGCCTCTGGGACGGCATTGGCGCGCACGTCATGCGCACGCAGAAGCCGCATGTGGTCAATGACAGCGGCGAGCCGCTGGCGGGTCCGCTGCCGGTTGCGGCGCAGGCGTGGATCTGCGTGCCGCTCATCATCCAGGACGAGTCGATCGGCCTGCTATACGCGCTCAACGATCGCCCGACGCAATTCAGCGACGAAGCGGTGACGCTGGCGACGTTATTGGCCAATCACGCCGCGATCGCGATTGTCAATGCGCGGCTGTTCGAGAAGACCGAGAGCCGCCTGCGCGCCTCAAATGCGGTCTTTCGCGTGACCCAGGCGCTGGCGCAGAACCTGTCGGTGGATGAAGTGCTACAGATGGCGGTCGAGCAGATCACGCTGGCCGTGCCCAGCGCGGGCAAAGCGGTCATCCATCTGCTGCGCGGCGAGGTGCTGGACCCGCGCGCGGCGTCGCGCAAGCAGGGGCGAGGGCAGGCGCCGCACTCGCTGGCCATGCGCGCCGGTTCCGGCATCGCCGGGCGCGCGTTGGCGCGCAAGACGCCCCAGGTGGCGCTCGACACCCTGCGCGATCCGGATTTCATCGATCACGGCACCGGCGTGCGGTCGCTGATTGTCGTGCCGCTCATGGTTGATGACCGGGTCATGGGCACCCTGAGCGTTGACAGTGCCAGCATCAACGCATTCGACGGTGACACACAGCGATTGGTGGTGTCGCTCGGCCACCAGGCGTCCGTAGCGATCAGCCGCGCCCGCCTGTTTGATGCCATGCGCGCGGAAAAACGACGCATCGAGGCGATTCTCAACCATATGGTTGACGGCGTCATGCTGCTGGATGGCGACGGGCGCATCGCTAACGTCAATCCGGCGTTGATCGACATGGTGCGCGTGCCCGCGAGCCAACTCACCGGCCAACTGGTGCGCGATGTGCCGTATCCGGTCAATCAGTTTGGCCTGGATCTGCCGCTCGACGGCCACGACGCCGTAGCGGAGCGCTCGGTGCAGACCGGCGAGCCGCTGAAGAAAGCGTTTGAAGTTTTTGCGTCGCCGGTGCCAAGCGCGACGGCCGGTTGGGCGGGTCACGTCGTGGTCGTCCACGATGTGACCCGCGAGCGCGAACTGGATCAGCTAAAATCCGATTTCATTTCGACCGTCTCGCACGAGTTGCGTACGCCGCTGTTTTCGATTCGCGGCTTCGTCAAGCTGCTGACGAACGATAAGGTCACCGACGATAAGACGCGCCGCGAATTCCTGTCCATCGTCAGCCAGCAGACCGACCACCTGGCCCAGATCGTGAACGACCTGCTCGATCTCTCGCGGCTCGATGCCGGGCGGCCAATCGAAATGGACTTCGAGTCGGTCGACACGTCTGCGATAGCGAGCCAGGTGGTGGCGCGCTTCCAATCGCTGGCAGGCGAGCGGCGAATCCTGCTTAAAACCGACGTGCCGGGCGGTCTGCCCAGGGTGCGCGCCGATGCGCGCCGTCTGACGCAGGCACTGGTCAACCTGGTGGGTAATGCCATCAAGTTCACGGCGGAACATGGACGCGTCACCATCGGCGCCGGCATCGAATCACCCGGCGAATTGCGCGTGTCAGTTACCGACACCGGCATCGGCATTCCAGCGGATGCGCTGCCGCACCTGTTTGAGCGTTTCTTTCAGGTCGGGCAGCCGTCCATGCCGCGCCTTGGCGGCACCGGACTCGGCCTGTATATCACCCGCCAGATTGTCGAAGCGCATGGCGGGCGAATCTGCGTCGAAAGCACGCTGGGCGCCGGCAGTTGTTTCTGGTTCACCATTCCGGTAGATACGCCAAATCCAGGAGGTAACACCCGTGGCTAAGGTCCTGATCGTGGAGGATGATCCAAGCTCCCGGCGACTTGTGGAGTTTACGCTGCAGCAAGAGGGTTTTGAGGTTGTCACGGCATCCAATGGGCTGGAGGGGCTCGACCGCGCACAGAGCGACCAGCCGGATGTGATCGTCATGGATATTATGATGCCGGTGATGGCCGGCTTTGAAGCCTGCCTGCGCCTGAAAGAGATCCCAACGACCGCGCACATTCCCATTCTGGTGCTGACGGCCAAGGGGCATGAGGCGGATCGCACCTATAGCCTGATGGCGGGCGCCGACGACTACCTGGCCAAGCCGGCCGACCCGGAGATCATCGCCGGGCGCGTGCGCGCCTTGTTGAACAAGGCGGCCGGCGGTTCGTAGACGTGCCGGAGCAGAGTGAGATTGCGCGCGCGGCCGAGTTGCTGGGCCGCGCGCGGCATGTGGTGGCGCTGACCGGCGCCGGCATGTCGACGGCGTCGGGCATCCCCGACTTCCGCACGCCGGGCAGCGGCCTGTGGACGCGCACCGATCCGGCCCGAGTTGCATCGATCGACGCCTTCATGCGTGACCCGCGCGCATACTACGCGTGGCGCGGCCCGCTGCTGAAGTCACTGCACAGCGCCAACCCCAATCCGGCGAATCGCGCGCTGGCCGATCTGGAGCAGCGCGACGTCCTGCGCGCCGTCATCACCCAGAATATTGACGGCTTGCAGCAGCGCGCCGGTTCGCGACGCGTGCTGGAGGTGCATGGCACGGCGCAGGAACTGGTCTGCCTGTCGTGCGGGCAGATCTACCGTGACGACGAGCCCATCCGGCGCATCATCGAGCAGGGCGACGTGCCGTACTGTGCCTTGTGCGGCGGGCTGCTCAAGCCCAACGTCGTGTTGTTCGGCGAACTGCTGCCGGGAGCGGTGCTTCGCGAAGTCTACGCAGAACTGCAACGCTGTGACGTGATCCTGGTGGCCGGTTCATCGCTTGAGGTGCATCCGGCTGCCAGCTGGCCGGAAACAGCCTTGCGCAACGGTGCTCGAGCGATCATCGTCAACCTCTCCGAGACGTACCTCGACCCGTACGCGGACGTGGTCATTCGCCGTAATGTGGCTGAGGCGCTGCCGGCGCTTGTGACGGCGCTGGACAATCGCTCGTAACCACGCCTTCGATCTCGGCTATTTCCACGATCCGCTGTTCATAAGCCGGTATGCCGCGCCAGTGCCCTCACGCAGCGCCTGACCGCGCTCGAACATCTGCACTTCGCCGCTGACCGCGCGTTCGTCTTCCACCGCCCATCCCAGTGCGGCGGTTGCGCCGCCCAGTTGCTCGCGCCAGACCTTGCCGAAACCGCGCTTGGGGGCGCGCAGTTCGGACGCGGGAGGTCGCTCGGTGCCACCTTCGGGCTGGCCGGCATCCCATGTATCGTTGAAAAGCAACCACGTTCCACTGTCGAGAATGACATATATCGTGCGCGTGTCTTCCCGCCAGACCATTGCCCCGTTCTGGAACGCCTGCTTCGCCAGGCGCAGCGGACTCGGCGGCCCGGCCGGACAGCCGAGATTCGCTTGAATATCAAACGTCGAGTCGTCGGCTGCACGCACCCACGACGCCATCGGTAACGGACAGCTAGCGACGGGCGTAGGCGTGCTGATTGCAGTGGGCGCCTGGCGTGGCGTTGGCGATGGCGTCGGGGTCGGCGGCTGCGTCGCAACCGGGGGCAGCGTCGGGTAGGGGGTCGGAGTCAGCGTGGGTGTTGGCGCCGGCGGCGGCGAACCGACGCAGTCATGGATGACCGTGAGCGTCCGGCCGCTGGCGTGAGCGATGAAGAGCCTGTCGCCCAGCACGGCCATAACGGACGGGTCAGCGCTGACCGGGATGGTCGCCACGCGGCCCAGTGTGCGGGCGTCGAGCACATCAATCTGGTTTGCCAGCGGATTCGGCGGCGCCGCGCTGAAATAGCTGTCTCCGTACGCGACGAAGAGGTGGCGCGTGCGCGGGTTGATGGCGAGCGCACTGATGCGCGTCGGCGCCGGCAAGGCGCTGATCGGCGCGAGGTTGGCGGCGCGGAAGTTGAACAGCTTCGTCGTCCCGGCCATCGGGTGATTGGCGGCCACGAAGATGGAATCGGAGGCGCTGTCCAGTGCGACGCCTGCAACGTTGCGCTCGCCAGACATAACGACCTGCCGCAGCGCCAGACTGTCGATGCCGTACAGTATGAGGCCGCCATTGGATCCCGGCACCCCGTTGGAAGCGATTGCGTAGATGCGCGCCGAAGCCGGATTGGCCAGCAGCCAACTGGGAGTGATTCCGTCTCCGTACGCCATCGTGTAGCCGGTCAATGTGAAGCCGCCGGCGGGCGCCAGTGTGTCCAGCGCGAAGGCGCGGTTGTTGACGATCAGGCGCCGGTTTTGCGCGTCAACCGCAATCGCGGTGCGGTATGGTTTGGCCAGTGCCCGACGCTCCAACACACGCGCATTGGCTGCATCAATAACGGTCACTGCGCCGGTTTCCCAGTCGCTGACGTAGATCCGCCCGGCTTGTTCGTCAAGCGCCATCTGAGCCGGTGAGCGCTCCAGCGGCACCGAGGCAAGCACGCGCCGCCCGTCGCTAATCAGCAATTCGCTGGAGGACGGCATCAGCGCGTACAGCCGGCCGCGTGTTTCGTCGGCCAGCAGTTGGGTTGGCTGTGCCATCAGCGGTATCAGCCTTACCACCGCAAGCGTGCGCGTGTCGATGACGTCGATGCGGCCGGCTTCACGTCCGTACGCACCTTCGATGGCAACGTACACCTTTTCGCCGCGTGCATCGGATGCGAGCGCGGCCGGCTGCGATCCGACCGACACCGTGGCGAGCGTGCGCAGCGAGTCGATGTCGATCACGCTGACCGTGCTGCTGGAGCTCGCCGACACGTACAGTCGTCGCCCGACGACGAGCGCGCTGTTGGCGGACGCGCCGACCGGTATGCGGGTGACAACCTGCCCGTTCTCGACGACCGCGATATACTCTCCGTTGTCATACTGGTCCACGAACACGCGCCCGGTCTGCGGATCGAGTGCAAACACGCTGTACGATGATGTCGGCAGCGGCACGGCGCGCACGACGACGCCCAATGCTAGATCGATGACCTCGATGCGGTCGTAGCCCGCGAGGTAGAGCTCCTGGCCGGACGGGTCGAGGCCGAGCCGGGTTGCCGTGCGCCAGCCGGTGAGCGCAATCCAGCGCGTGATGGTGAAGCGCTGCGTGTCGATCACCGCAATCGCACTGCCGTCGCCGGTGACCACCGCATAGAGCCGATTGCGGACCGCATCCAGCGCCATGCCGCCAAACTGCTGGTAACTTGCCAGGCGCGGATTTGAGATCGGCAGCGTCGCGCGCAGTTGCGTGCCTTCCAGCAGCGAGATGCTCCGCTCGTTCTCGTTCATCACATACAGCCGTCCGGCTCGCTCGTCCGCCGTGATCAGGCTCGGGGCGGCGTTTAGCGGGACGATCTGCGTCAGCTTCTCGGCTTCCACCACGGCGAGGCTGTTGCTCACCCGGTTGGTCACGTAGAGACGGTCATTGAGCATCGCCAGCCAACGCGGATAGCGCACGGTGCCGGGCAGCGATGTGAGGGCGATCTGTTCGGAGAAGGCCGGGACGGTGCAAGTAGTCGCCGCAGCCGGTGTGGTGAAGGTGCCGGCCCCCGCCGCGCCTGGCGTCGTGACTTGAGCGGGCGGGGCAGCAGATTGAGCCGCTGGCGCGGCCGGCGAGCTGTCCGAACCGGCGGGTGCCGGCGTCCTGGCCTCATCGCAACCCAGCATCGCCAGCAGCAGTGCCAGGCCGCATGCCAACGATGTGAGGCGGTACAGCCACTGCGGCCACGCGCTCATGTTGCCTCCCACTCTGTGACAGGCGCCGTCATCACACCGGCATGCGCGCCATGTTGCCGGCAAACCATCGATCCGGCGATGCGTTGCTGCGCTGGTTCGGGCTGACTGAGCGCCGAACGACCTAGCGCCAGCGGCCTCCCGAAACGAGTAACCATACGGCCGACGTTTCATCGCTCAGTGCCAGTCCCTTATCAAACGTTTGCACGTCGCCGTTCAGCGCGCGCTCATCCACGATGGCCCAGCCCAGCGAACCGTCTGCGCTGCCAAGCCGCTCTCGCCATAGCTTGCCGAAGCCGCGCTTGGGCGCGCGCAGGCCGGGCGGCGGGTTCTCGGTGCCGCCTTCCGGCTGGCTCGCGTCCCACGTGTCGTCGTAGACCGCCCAACTGTTGTTATTGTAGATCACATAGATCTTGCGATTGTCGGCGCGCCAGACCATGACGCCTTTCTGGAACGACTGCCGCCCCAACTGGACGGTGTGCGATGGCTCGCTCGGGCAGCCGAGATTCGCGCGCAGATCAAAATCCTGGTTGCCGCGATTCTGTACCCACCGCGCAACCGGCATGCTGCACGCTGTGCTCGCCGCGACGGTTGGCGTCGGTCGCGGTGCCGTGGTGGGCGCCACCGTCGCCGTTGGCGCCGGGGTGGGCGAAGGGTATTCCGTCGGCGTGGGCGTGGTGGTCGGGCCGGCAGGCACGGCGGTCGCGCAGTCGCGGGCGACGGTCTGGGTGCGGCCCGCAGAATGCGCAATGAAGACCCGGTCGCCGAGAATCGCCATGGCAACGGGGTCGGCGTCGAGCGGTAGCGATGCCGCGGCGCCGAGCGTGCGCGTGTCCAGCACATCGAGTGCGGCCGCGCGCGGCGGCGTGACGCTGGAGGCGCGCGCGACGAACAGATGGCTCGTTCGCCGGTTGATCTCAAGTGCGCGCCCCAGCGACGCCAGTGTCAGTTCTGCCCGGTAGTTGCGCGGCTGGGTGTCGGCTACATTCAAGCGGCTGACGCCCTCAATGGGGTGCATCGTGGTCCAATATACGCGCTGCGCCGTGCTGTCCAACGTTAAGGCGGTCACATTGCGCTGCCCGAATTGGCTGTCAACCTTCAGCGTCCGGCTGTCGATCGTGTAGATAATGGTGCCGCCGTTCGAGCCCGGCGTCCCGTTATCCGCCAGTGCATACAAGTGCGCGCCGACCGGATCGGCGACCAGGCGGTAAGGCGGCAGGCTCGTCCCGATCAGCGCATAGCTCGTGATTGAAAACGCCCCGGATGGCGACAGATCGGCCAGCGCGAAGGCGCGGTCATTGGCGAATACCCGTTGCGTGACGGGATCGACGGCGACGGCACTCAACTGATCTTGCATCGGCACATTCCGCCGGGTTATCACGCGCCCCGCAACCGCGTCAACGGCGATCAGGTTGTTCGACTGCAAATCCGTGACATACAGACGCCCGGTGCTTTCGTCCAGCGCCATCAGCCCGGCGGAGCGCTCGATCGGGATGGCGCTCAGCACGCGGCGACCATCGGTGACGAGCACCTCCGAAGATGACGGCATCAGCGCGTATAAACGGTTCCGCGTTTCGTCGGCGATGAGTTGCTTGGGCTGGGCCGAAAGTGGAATGACCTTGACGACGGCGTTGGTGCGCGTGTCGATCACATAGACCTGGGCATAGGACCGACCGGTCGACACGTAGACGTAGGAACCGGTTGAGTCGGCCGTGAGCGCGTGCGGCGTAAGCCCAACCGGAATCGTCGCGATCAGGCGGAACGTATCCAGATCGACGACGTTCACCGTATTGCTGATGCCCGCCGCCATATACAGACGCCGCCCGGATATCAGGGGCGCGGTGGCATGCGCCCCAACCGAAACGTGCGCTGTGAACTGCCCGTCAACCATCGCCGCCAGATCGTTCTCTCCGGGCTGCTGGTCCACGATGAACTGACGGGTTGGTGCGTCGTACGCGAAGAAACTGTAGGAGTAGTCCGGCAGCGCGACGGTATTCACGATGCGCCCGGAATCCAGGTCGAGCGTCTCGATGCTCCTGGAGTTCGCCAGGTACACTGTTGCGCCGGACGGGTCGAGCGCGATGCGCAGTGAACTGCGATATCCCGCCAGCGGGTACCACCGCGATACCGCCAATGTCTGCGTGTCGATCATCGCGACCGACGCAATGGTGCCGTCGACGACGGCCAGCAGTCGTTGGCGCGCCGGATCCAACGCGAGGGCGCTGATCCGGTGGTAAGTCGACAGCTCCGAGTTGCTGAGCGTAATCGTGGCGCGTACTTGCGTGCCATCCAGCACCGCGATCGACTGCTCGTTGTTGACCACCGCATACAGGCGGTTTTGCCGGCCATCTGCAACGATGACGGTGGGTATCGGCGCCAGCGGCCCAACTTGCGCCAGCGCGTCACCCTCGATGACGCCGAGATTGCCGGTCAGTCGCCCCGTCACATAGACGCGACCGGCAAGCCACGCGATGCCATCCGGCTCGCTCACCGTGCCGGGCAGCGACGTGAACGATACCGGTTCGATGATGCCGGGCGCCGTGCATGCGGGCGGCGCCGTTGGCACCGGGGTATCGACGACGCGCGGGCCGACGGTCGCCGTGGGCGCCGCGCCGGCGCTCGTCGGCGCCGGGTTAGTGGCGGATGCCGCCGGCGTTACATTAACCGGCGCGCCGGGCGGCACGGTCGCCGGCGAGTCGCAACCGAGCAGCGACAGAATCAGGGCAGCCGTGACGCAGAATTGTGCGACGTGTACGACAAACTGTGTTGGAGTGTTCATTGAACCTCGACAGCGCCGGCTGGCGCAGAGACGATGATGTCTGCGGCATTGAAGTCGTAATAGCGCAGTGCGATGGCGGTTGCCGTCCGTTCGGAGGGTGCATCCGGAATGTGCGCCGATACCGTGAAGTCCAATGCGTGCACAAATCCGTCCGGGCACAAAACGAGGCGGACATCCGCCTGATCGACGCGGCTGAAATCGCCGTTTGCGCCGCGCACCGACAGTTCGATAAGCGCCGTGCCGTCGCCGATGAATGAAGCAGTGCGCGCCGCGCACGTCATACCGTCCATCGCGATATTGCCGGCGAACCGCATGCGGCTGCTGTCGGCGCGGGTAGCGGATAGCAGTTGCCATCCGTCAAAGGGCGGCGGCAGAAGGGCGCCCTCGGACAGCGAATACCACCGATCCGGTTCGACGGTACCGTACAAAGTGCTGCCGCGCAGGTACGACCGTCGGTCCTTGTTGACGATTTCGATGCGCTTGCCGCCGCCAATCAAGTCGTTGAACGCGCCGCGATCGAATACCATACGGCTTGCCCCGTCCCGGAATTCCGCCTCGTAGCGAACAAAGACGTCGGTCTTCGTCGTTTCACCGGAGCTTGCGCTGGTCACGATCTCGGCGCTCATCCGGTAGATTCCGGTCGCCCGTGTGCGCGCGATGGCGGCTGCCAATTCGCCGCTTGCCGGTGCGGCTCCGTCGGTGGGCGTCGCGTCGGGCGCTCGCGATGCGCCGGCCGAAGCCGCAACCGTGGGTTGCACGTTGGCCGCTGGCGCCGGCTCGGCCGTGCCGTTTCCGCATGCCAAAACGCCGAGCATGAGTGCGCCAACCCAGAGGATACACCCGGCGGCTCTCAATCGCAACACGCTACGCATCCACGGCAAGCAGTATCTTGAGCACGCCGCTCGACTGAGCGCGGTCGAAGGCCGCGATTCCCGCGCTCAACGGCATGGTGTCGGAGATGAGCGACTCGACATCGACCAGCCGGCGGCTGAGCAGGCGCAGTGCGGCGGCAAACGGTCCGCAGCGCGAGCCGATGACCGTAACCTCGTTGACCGCAATTGGCGTCAGCGCCACGGACTGCTCTCCATGGAACGTGCTCTTCAGCACGATGCGACCCTGCGCGCGGACCAGCCGCGCCGCCAACTGGAAGCCTGCCGCGCTGCCCGTGCAGTCTACGACCAGGTCGGCGCCGGTCAGCCGATCGGCGTCTGCCTCCGTGCACGTTCCTATACCGCACGACGCGGCCAGCGCCAGTTTCGTTGTGTGCCGGCCAACCAGCGTCACATCGCCGCCGGTTAGCGCCACGACCCGCGCCGCGAGTTGACCGAGCTTGCCGTCGCCCAGCACCAGCACGCGTTCACTGGGGCGCACGTGCGCGCCCTCGAGCACCTCCAGCGCGGCGGCCAGCGGCTCCGTGAACACGGCCTGCCGATCCGTGACCTCGTCCGGCACGGCGTGCAGGTTCTCGGCGGGTATGCTCAACCATTCGGCCATCGCACCGTCGGCGTGCCGGATACCCAGCACGCGGCGGCTCAAGCAATGGGAACGCCGCCCCTGCATGCACATCGCACAGTGCCCGCAGGCGAAGTTGATCTCGCCCACGACCCGGCGACCCGCCAGCGAACCGGTTTCGGCCGTGCCGACGAATTCATGTCCCAGGATGCCGCAAAAATCGGCGTAGCCGCGCGTGATCTCGATATCCGTGTTGCAGATACCCGCCAGCCGCACGCGCACGAGCGCTTCGCCGTCGCCGGGTACCGGTCGCGGCACATCGCGCACGGCGAGTACTCCGTCAAACACGACAGCACGCATCCATGGTCGTTCAGTCATTAGACGTCTACGCCTGTGAACAAGTTCCCCGGCTATGATGATACCACACGGCATCGCGCGGGCAACAAAAAACGGGAGAGCATTCGTGCTCTCCCGTTTGGCTACTGGCCTGAATCTAGGCGGTCGCTTGTCCGCGCAGGCGGCGGAAGAAGCGCCCCACCTCGCCGCTTTCCCACGCCACCAGGATCTGCGCGGCGTTGAAGATCGAGGAATACGAGCCGCTGAAGATGCCGAGCAGCAGGGTCAGCACGAAGTTGCGAATGGTGATGCCGCCGAAAAGCCAGAGCGCAAACAGGGTCAGCAGGACGGTCAGCGTGGTGTTGATCGAACGGTCCAGCGTCTGCACGATGCTGTGATTGACGATCGACTCATACGCCATGCCGCGATGGCGCACGACGTTCTCGCGAATGCGGTCGAACACGACGATGGTATCGTGCACGGAGAAGCCGATGACCGTCAGCAGAGCGGTCAGGAAGAGCGCATCGATCTCGAAGTTGAACAACTGCCCCAGGATGGAGGCCATGCCGATCACAACCGCCACGTCGTGCAGCATCGCGATAATGGCTGCCACGCCGTAGCGATAAGGCTTGGGCACCCGGTAGAAAGCCACGGTAATCCACGCCAGGATCGCCAGCGACGCCAGTATGACGGCATTGACTGCGGCGCCCGTGACTTCCTGGCTGACCTCCGCCCCGACGGTTTCGAAGCTCAATTCGGTGGTTTTGCCATACATGGCCTCGAGATCAACGACGAGCGCAACCTTATCGTCCTGTTTCATCGGCTTGCTGCGGATGATGATAGTGTCGGCGCCGCCGATCTGGATGACCGCGTCGCTGCTGATTCGCTCGCCGGCAATCCGGCGCACATCGGCGACTGCGAGCGTCTGGTTGGTCACGCTGTTCACTCGCAGCTCCAGCAGCGATCCGCTGGTGAACGCGATGGACAGCTTCAGCCCGGCCGTTGCCAGCGAGTACAGCCCCGGCAGGATGACGAGCAGCGATACGGCGAAGAACCAGTATCGTTTGGATACAATGTCAATCATGTTTAGCCTCGAAGTCGATTGGCGGTTCCCGCCTTAGGCGCCCGGCTCGTTGCTGCTGCCAACGCCGTACCACCACAGGTTCTTGACCAGCTCGCTGTCGATCACGAAGTTCATCAGCGTGCGCGTGACGAAGATGGCCGTGAACAGCGAGACCAGGATGCCGATCGCCAGCGTCAGCGCAAACCCGGCCACGATGCTCGCGCCGAAGTTGGAGCCGAACCAGAACAGGATGGCGCAGGTGATCAGGCTGGAGATGTTCGAGTCGCGGATGGAGAGCCATGCGCGCTCGAAGCCGGCCCGCATCGCGGAGCGCAGCGAACGGCCGGCGCGCAACTCCTCTTTCATGCGCTCGAAGATGAGCACGTTCGCGTCTACGGCCATGCCGATCGACAACACGAAGCCGGCAATACCCGCCAGCGTCAGCGTCACGGGCAGCAGTTTGAAGATGGCGAACACCAGTCCGCCGTACAGGATGAGCGCCAAATTGGCCAGCAATCCTGGTAGGCGGTAGTACAGCAGCATGAAGATTACAACCGCGCCGATGCCGATCAGTCCGGCGAGCAGGCTTTTGTTGATACTGTCCTGGCCCAGCGTCGGCCCGACCGTGCGGCTCGACAGTATCTTGAGCGGGACTGGCAGCGCGCCGTAGCGAATCTGGACGGAGAGAGACTCCGCCGAGTCGCGCGTGAAGTTGCCGGAAATCTGGCCGGAACCCTGCAGGATGGCCGACTGGATGCGCGGCGACGAGATGACGCGCTTGTCCAGCACGATGGTCAGATAACGGCCAACGTTCTTCGACGTGTAGTCGGCGAAGATGCGCGCGCCGTCTGATTTGAGCGTGAACTGCACGATCGGCTCGTTGGTCGTCTGGTCAAAACCGACCTGAGCGGATTCAATGTGGATGCCAGTCATGATCGTGCGGTAGGGGCCGAGGGCTGGCGTCTGCGTCAGCGGAAGCGTTGGGCTGAGCGGCGCCGATGGCGTGACCGACGCCGTGGCAGTTACGCCGGTTGTGCCGGACAGCGGAGTTGTCGCGGCACCGGTAGGCGAAAGCGTTGGCGCGCGCGTGGCCGGTGTCGTCGGCGCGCTCGTCGCTGATGCGGCCGGTGTGCCGCTGTCCGCCGAGCCGGAGAACCCGGTCGTCGTGACCAGCGTGCCTTCCGGCACCGACACTTCGCCGGTGTCGATGAACTCCAGCAAGCCGGTCTGTCCAAAGGTCTTGATCGCCTGATCGGGGTCCTTCACGCCGGGTAGTTGAACCGCAATCCGGTCGAGACCCACTTTCTGGATCAGCGCCTCGGCCACGCCAAGTGCGTTGATGCGCTTTGTGATGACGACGATCGCCGCCACGATGTCATCGCTCTTGATGATCTGGCCGGGACCGGGATCCGGTTGCAGCAGCACTTCCTGGCCGCCCTGCAGATCGAGGCCGAGCACCACCTTCAGGTCCCGGCTTTCGGCCGGGCGCCAGAATAGCAGGCTCTTGTACCATTCGCCGTGGCTGAAATCGAGGTCAACCCAGAGGGCCGCAGCCGCCAGCAATAGCACGGCAATGAGCGCCCTGGGACTGCGTTGGTTCATCGCGAATCCTTTTGGCAGGGAGTTGCGGCGCAAGCGCCGACATGAAATTATAGCCGAAAGCGGGGCGAATACAAAGTTATTTCGCGACGGCAATTTGCTCAGCCAAGCGCGGAAACTTGCGTCTCCGCGCTCTCGGTTCAATCGATCTGACTTACAACGAGTCGGACACTACGCTCGCCAGGTTGCGCGCAACGGTGCCGTCCGGGTCCCGGTCGGCGTTGAAGGCGGCAAAGCCGACCATGACGGCCTTGGGATCGGCGGCGGCCACGCTGACGATGCGCGCCAGATCGGTCAGGCTCGGGCCGTTTGGCACGGGCAGCCCGGCCGTCGGAATGTATTTCGGATCCAGCACGTCCCAGTCGGTGTGGACGTAGATGGCATCCACGCGCTGCGACAGCCGCGCGACGGTGCTCCGCACGGCGTCCGGGTCGGCGTCCACCATCTCAACCCCGTGCGCCTTGAGCAGGTCCATCTCCAGCGGGTCGACATCGCGCAGCCCGACCATGATTACGTCGGAAGGCCGGATCGGCTCGTCCAGTCCCGACTGCTTGCGCAGTCGCTCCAGGCACAGGCCGGCCGCAATGGCGACCGGCATGCCGCCCAGCATGCCGCTGAGCGACGTCTCGGTCGTATTGAAGTCGGCATGCGCATCAATCCAGATCATGCCGATCCGCTTCACGCCGCTGCGCCGGATGCCCCCCAGCGCGCCAACGGCCCCCGTGCAGTCGGATTCGAGCGCGACGACGAACTGTCCCGCCTTGCGCTGCGTGGCGATGCCGTCGGCCAGGTGGCCGTTGGCCAGACCGGCCTTCAGCCAGGCGCCGTACAGACGCGCTTCGTCCGCCGACAGCTCGGCGCGCGTGGCATCGCCGACCTGATGGCCTTTGGCTTGCAGTTGCGCGGCCAGGCCGGCGCCAAGAATGGCTTCCGTCCCGCGCCCGTGCCCGACTTCTCGCGAGCCGAGCTGCCACGGCAGCGTAACGATTGCGATATTCATGCTGATTCCTCCGTCATGGGATGTGCGCTAGCCGCCGGACTGGCGCAGTGTGAGCAGGCTGATTTCCGGCGGGCAGTGGTAGCGGAGCGGGGGCATGGCCACGCCGACGCCGCGCGTGGTGTAGACCCACATGCCGTGCGCGGTCTGCTGCAGGCCGGCCGGGTATTTGCGGCCCAGCGAAGGCAGCAACAACGCGCCGATGCGCGGCAGCCGGATCTGACCGCCGTGCGAATGACCGGACAACTGGAGCGCGATGCCCGGCGCGGCAAAGTCGGCGAAATCCGGTTCGTGCACGAGCATGACCTTGAACGCGCCATCGGGCACACCGTCCAACGCCCGCGACAAGTCCGCACGACGAAAGCGCACGTCATCCACGCCGATGACGTAAAGCGCATGGTCGCCGTGCCTTAACTGGCGCGCTTCGTTGTGCATCGGATGCAGGCCGACGCGGCGGAGTTGCCGCGCCACAACTCGCACGTCGCTCCAGTAGTCATGATTACCCAGCACGACGTGCACGCCGAGCGGCGCGCGCAAGATGCCGAGCGCGTCGGCACAGGCCGGCATATACTTGATCGACCGGTGGACGAAATCGCCGGTCAGCGCGATCAGGTCGGCGCCCAAACTCAGCGTCCGCTCGGCCGCACGGCGCAGCGTCTCGGCGTAGACATGCGGGCCGGCGTGAAAGTCGCTCATGTGGGCGATCTTAAGCCCGTCGAATGCGCCTGGCAGCCCGGCGATCGGCACATCCACATGCTCGACGACCGGCTCATACTGTGTCGGGTTGCGCCAGAGGCGGCCGATGGCGTGTGTGAATGTGCTCAGCGCATACCAGAATGCGCGGCTGGCGAAGCGGCGGCGCGGAGTGGGTAGCATCATCGCGTTTGCGTGCGCTTCGCCTCGGCCAGCTCGAATTCGCGTGCCTGCTTGCGGAGGCGCTCCCATTCCGGCAGCTTGTCGTCCTCGTTCAGTTTGCGCAGATCGATGATCTGGTCGCGCAGCAGCGCCGCCTTCTCGAATTCGAGGTTCTGCGCGGCCGTCTTCATCTGCTTTTCCAACTCCTTGATGAGCCGGGCGGCTTCGTCGCGCGGTATCTCGGGGCGCGTGCCGTATGTTGGCTTGGCTTCCGCAACCGTTTTGACCCGCTCCGTCAGGTCGTGGACCGCTTTGACGATGCTCTGTGGCGTGATATGGTGCGCCTCATTATAAGCGACCTGCTTCACACGGCGACGCGTCACCTCGTCAATCGCGCGCTTCATCGAGTCGGTCACCTTGTCGGCATACATGATGACCTGTCCGTTGGCGTGCCGCGCCGCGCGACCCATCGTCTGGATCAACGAGCTCTCGCTGCGCAGGAAGCCCTCCTTGTCGGCATCGAGGATGGCCACTAACGAGACCTCCGGCAGGTCGAGTCCTTCGCGCAGCAGATTGATACCGACCACGACGTCGTACGTGCCAAGACGCAGATCGCGCAGAATCTCGACACGTTCGAATGTCTGTATCTCGGAGTGCAGGTAGTGGACCTTGATACCGAGCTCGGCCAGGTAGTCAGCCAGATCTTCGGCCATCTTCTTGGTCAGCGTTGTGACCAGCACGCGCTCGTGCCGGCTGATGCGTACGCGCGCCTCGCCGACCAGATCGTCGACCTGTCCCTTGATCGGCCGGATGATCACTTCCGGATCGATCAGGCCGGTCGGGCGGATGATCTGTTCGATCACCTGCTGCGATTGTTTGAGCTCGTAGGGGCCGGGCGTGGCCGACACGTAGACGGTCTGATATACCCTGCGCTCGAACTCCTCGAACTTGAGCGGGCGGTTGTCCATTGCGGACGGCAGCCGGAAGCCGTAATCCACCAGCACTTCCTTGCGGGCGCGGTCGCCGTTGTACATGCCATGGATCTGCGGTACGCTCATGTGGCTTTCGTCGATGATCGTCAGAAAGTCATCCGGGAAGTAGTCGAGCAGAGTCCAGCCGGCGCTGCCCGGTGCGCGCTGCGACAGATGCCGCGAGTAGTTCTCAATACCGGAACAGTAGCCGACCTCGCGCATCATCTCGACGTCGTACTTCGTGCGTTGTTCAAGACGCTGGGCCTCCAGCAGTTTGCCGGCTGATTTGAGCTCCTTGAGCCGCTCGTCCAGTTCAGCCTCGATCGCCTGGATCGCCTGGGCGAGTTTTTCCTGCGGCGTGATGAAGTGCTTGGCGGGGTAGATGTCGATCTGCGCCTTCTCGACGATGAGCTCGCCGGTCAGCGGGTCGATCTCGACGATGCGCTCGACCTCGTCGCCCCAGAACTCGACACGGTATGCCAGTTCTTCGTAGGCGGGCTGAATTTCCAGGGTGTCGCCGCGCACACGGAACTTGCCACGCGACAACTGCAGGTCGTTGCGCTCGTAGTGCACCTCGACCAGGTGGCGCAACACGTTGTCGCGGCGGCGCACCTCGCCGCGCTTGAGCGACAGGACGACCTTGCCGTAGTCCTCCGGCGAGCCGAGACCGTAGATGCATGACACGGACGCAACAATCACGACATCGCGACGTGAAAACAGCGACGATGTGGCCGCCAGGCGCAGCCGGTCGATCTCGTCGTTGATGCTGGCGTCCTTCTCAATATAGAGGTCGTGCTGCGGGACGTAGGCTTCGGGCTGGTAGTAGTCGTAGTACGATACAAAATACTCGACGGCGTTTTGCGGAAAAAACTCGCGGAACTCCGAGTACAATTGCGCCGCCAGCGTCTTATTGTGGGCAATAATGAGCGTCGGCCGCTGAATCGCCTCGATCAGCTTCGCCATCACGAAGGTCTTGCCGGTGCCGGTGGCGCCCAGCAGCGTCTGGTGCCGGAAGCCCTGGCGTATGCCGTCGGTCAACTTTTGTATGGCCGGCGGCTGGTCGCCGGTTGGCTGGAAATCGGATATGACTTTGAATTCGCTCATGCTGCCCCCTGGATGCCCGGCGCGCCTGTGATTGGAACGGCTGTTCGACTTCTCATTATAGGATGCCCTTGCATAACTGCCAAGTGGTGTGCCGCAACTACAGCAATTCTCAATTTGGCATTGGACGGGTACTTTCCAATGGCGGCTTGTCATGCGCTGGTGCTCAGGTGTTTATCACGCAAACCGATTCGACGAGTAAGTAATGCTGCCCTCCCCATTCACTTTTCCCCTTCTCCCCCGTGCGCGGGGGAGAAGGGGCCAGGCCAAAATGAGAATTGCTGCCGCAACTATATCGGGTGTATTTCAGATTGGGGGCGAGATTGGGCGCACGACCATTCAGCCGTCCACATCGTCACTCCCGCGAAAGCGGGAGTCCAGAGGCAACATCGCTGGATGCGGGCGCATGGCCATGCGCCCCTACGCGGGCTTGGGCATGTGCGCCCCCACGCGGGCATGCCGTGGTGTTAGCCATCTCCTGGCTTCTCTGCGCCCCAGAACTGCACTGCACCCAACTACATCGACGCTTTGCGCGAGTGATCTTCGCTGTGGTAATATCTGCCTGCCGACTCCGAATCCGTCCGAGACCATTGGCCATGTCCATCGAAACCGCCGTTCAACTATTGGTGCGCCTGCTGGCGTTTTGCGCCGGCGCGTTCGTCATCGGAGCCACATTGCGCTCCATGATTGCCACGTTTATCCTTCCGCGCAGCGTGACCGATCCGATCACGCGCTTTGTCTTTCGATGGTGGCGGTCGGTATTTGATCGGCGCGCGTCGCGCGCGCTCACGTATGAAGTTCGCGATCGCGCCATGGCATTTTTCGCGCCCGTGACGCTGCTGGCGCTGCTGGCTTCCTGGATCGTGCTGATCTGGGTCGCGTTTGCGCTAGCGTACTGGGCGCTCGGCGCCGACGACATCGGTGCTGCGCTGGCGCTGAGCGGCTCGTCTCTGTTTACGCTGGGCTTCGTGCAGCCGCCCAATGCCGCCAGCCTGCTCGTGGTCTTCGGGGAAGCGGCGATCGGCTTGATGCTTGTCGCGGTGCTCATTTCATATCTGCCAACGATGTACTCGGCGTTCGCGCGCCGCGAGGCGGCTGTGACCATGCTGGAAGTACGCGCCGGATCGCCGCCCTCGGCGCCGGAGATGATCAGTCGCTACAATCGCATCCACGGGCTGGGTGCGCTGAATTCGGTCTGGGCGTCCTGGGAGGCGTGGTTTGCCGATATCGAGGAGAGCCACACGTCGCTGGCGGCGCTGGCGTTCTTCCGTTCCCCGCAGCCTGACCATTCGTGGGTGACGGCGGCCGGCGCGGTGCTGGATGCCGCCGCACTGGTGAACGCGGTCGTCGCCATGCCGCACGACCCGCAGGCCGACCTGTGTATTCGTGCCGGTTACCTCGCGCTGCGCCGCATCGCGGACGTCTTCCTTCCGCCGCATCATGCGTCGCCTGAAGTCGATGATCCGATCAGCATCAGCCGGCAGGAGTTCGACGCGGCCTGGGCGGAGATGGCGGCGGCCGGCGTTCCGTTGGTAGACGATAGCGAGGCGGCCTGGCGCAGCTTCAGGGGCTGGCGCGTCAACTACGATTCCGTGCTGCTGCAACTGGCCGCGATCACTATGGCGCCGTACGCGCCGTGGTCGAGCGACCGCTCCCTGCGCGTAATGCGACGGCGCTAGGTGCGCCGACGGGGGCCGAGTGCCATCATGCCAGCGCCAATGATGCCGGCGTCGTTACGCAGTCGGGCTGGCACGACTTTGGTCCGCAGTGATAGCAGTGGCAGGAACTTGCGGTGATCGGCGCTGATGCCGCCCCCGATGATGAACAAGTCAGGCGTGAACAAAAACTCAACGTATGACAGGTATTCGTTGAGCCGGCGGGCATAACGCTTCCAGCTTAGGTTCTCCTCCGTGCGCACGCGCGCGGCCGCGCGCGCCTCGGCGTCCACGCCCCTGATTTGCAGGTGGCCCAGTTCCGCGTTGGGCACCAGCACGCCGTTGTAGAATATCGCGCCGCCGATGCCGGTGCCCAGCGTGATCATAATCACGAGGCCATGCTTGCCCTTGCCGGCGCCGAATTTCATCTCGGCGACTCCGGCCGCGTCGGCGTCGTTTGTCACCGTGACCGGTTGCTTGATCGCCTCGCGCAGCACGCGGCGGCAGTCGGCGCCGATCCACGCTTTGTGCACATTGGCCGCGCTGAGGATGACGCCGTGATGCACGATCGCCGGAAAGGTGCAGCCGATCGGGCCGCGCCATTCGAAATGCGCGACGATCTCGGCGACGGTGCGCGCCACCGCTTTCGGTTTGGACGGCTGCGGGGTGGGCAGACGGTAGCGCTCGGCGATCAATTTGCCGCTGTGGGTTTCCACGATCGCGCCTTTGATGCCGCTGCCGCCGATATCGATACCAAGCGTTCTCATTGGGGCTCCGCTCTGGCGCGCCCGGTGCGCCAGTCAGTGGTGTATAATCGTTTGCGCGTTCGGCGTTGTCGCCGTCGCTTGAATTGTACGCGAATGGCGGTCGCTGGCAAGCGCGGAAGATTGCGCGACAGCCGGCGCCATCGAAAGGGACCTTTTTCATTATGCGCTTGTACTTCATCCGGCACGCCCAATCGGAGAACAACCACCTGTGGGATTCGACGGGATCGAGCAAGGGCCGCAGCGACGATCCGCGCCTGACTGAGATCGGCGTGCAGCAGGCCGAGATCCTGGCCGCGCACCTGCGCCATGCAGCGGGTTCCGGGTACGCGCAGACTCGCGATCTCCAGCAGATCGACGACGTCCGCATCACCCATATCTACTGCAGCCTGATGACCCGCGCAATGGCCACCGCGACCGCGATCGCCAAAGCGCTGCACATGCCGTTGGTGGCGCGCGATGATCTGTTCGAAGTCGGCGGCATCTATCTTGAGGACGAGGAGACGGGCGAAAATCACGGCCGCCCCGGCGGCACGCGCAGCTACTATAGCCAGCACTTCCCCGACTGCGAGCTGCCGGCCAGCGTGAGCGAGGCCGGCTGGTGGAATCGCCCGTACGAGCATGCCAGCGAGCGTTTTCCGCGCGCCAAGCGGGTGCTGCACGACCTGCTGGCCCGTCACGGCGATAGCGATGACCGGGTCGCCATCGTCAGCCACGGCGCATTTTTCAACTACCTGCTGGCCGCGGCGGTCGATCTGCCCGATCCGACGACGAGCCCGACCTGGTTCCTGCTCAACAACACCTCGCTGACGCGCTTCGACTTCCAGGACAAGCAGACCGGCGTGGTCTACATGAATCGCGTCGACTTCCTGCCGCGCGCGCTGGTCACGTAGCGTCGCGTGCGCCCGGCATGCATGTCGAGAGCATTTGCGTTTGGGGGCGAACCAGCCTTAAGCACTACAATATGTCACGCCCGCGAAGGCGGGAGTCCAGGGGCAACACCGCTGGATGCGGGCGCATGGCCATGCGCCCCTACGCGGGCATGACGGCTTGTTGGCCCAATGGCCGCCCCAAAACCGAAATACACCCTGCACGTCCCGGCACTTGACAGAACGCCTGTTCTGTTCTAGTATCCAGAACAGAACAGGCGTTCTTATCTTCTGCCGGAGGCGAGCCATGCTCGGGTTGCGCAAACGCACGGAACCGATTCAGATGCGGGAGCGGCGCTTCGGATATTTTCCGCAGCGCTTCCGCTGGCACGGGCGTGATTACCACGTCAGCCGCGTCGAGCGCTGCTGGACGGTGCGCACGCGCCGCTGGGGCGGCCGCGTCGAGCGGCATTGCTTCCGCGTGCACTGCGGCGATGGCGTGTTCGACATTCACCAGGACGTGCTGGGCAACACCTGGCACATCCAGCGCGCGACGGGTTAGAGCCGCGACTGGGCGAGCAGGAGCCCGGCCAGCGTCTTGCCGTCGCGGATCAGCCCCGCGGCGGCCAGCCGGTATGCCTCGGCGGCCGGTAGCTGGACAACTTCCAGGAACTCGTCAGCGTCATGTGGCGCGGGGTCGGGCGTCAATTCGCGGGCGAGGAAGTAGTGCAGGAACTCGCTCGAGTAGCCGGGCGCAAGGAAGCTGCCGCCAAGCGGCTCGATGGTACCGGCCGCCATGCCGATCTCCTCGCGCACCTCGCGCGCCGCGCACGCTGCGGGCGGCTCGCCGGGCTCCAGCGTGCCGGCCGGCAGTTCGAGCAGCGCCTCGCCGGCGGCGTGACGGTACTGGCGCACGAACCAGATCCGTCCCTGCTCATCCACCGGCACGATGACGGCTGCGCCGCCATGCTCGATGATGTCGAGACTGGCGGTCTGGCCATCGGGCAGCCGCACGCGATCCTGTCGCAGACCGAACACGCGCCCGCGAAACAGTTGGCGCGATTCCAGCACGTCGTAGTGTTTCATCAACCCTCGCCCAATCGTGTTAGCCGGCGTCCGCCAGCCCGATCGCATGTAGAATAGCCGGCGCGACGTCGGCCAGCGAATGCATCCTACGCGCGGCTTCGTGCCGGCCACTGCCCACCAGAATGGCCGGCACCGGGTTGCGCGTGTGCCGCCGTGTGGAATTATCCTCGATGTTGCCGTGGTCGCTCGTGACCACCAGCAGGCTGTTCTGCAAATCCATCAGCTCCACAATCCCGCCGATGAACTCGTCAAGCCGCTCGAGTATCGCAACAGCCGAGATGCGCGCCGGACGGTGCCCGGCCACATCGGTCAGGAAAAACTCGAAGAGCGTGAGATCGTAGTCACGCGACAGCCGTTCGAAGTTGCGCCCCGCCTCGTGCGCCGTGATCAACGACGGACTGTCGGCATGCGGCCAGCGCTCGTTGGTCAGCGAGGCGGACACGGCGCGGCCGGCCGCCAGGTCGGCGTGCCCGCGATAGGGTAGTCCGGCGTTCGCCGGCGCCTGCGCCATCGCGGAGCGCCGGTCGGTGCCACGCTCGATGCGGTCCATAAAGATGGCCGGGTACGCGTTGGCGAAGGCGGCCGTTCCGCCCGCGTCGAGTACCCGATGGTAGATGTTGTTCTCCAGCAGCTTGCCGAGCCGCTCGTCGGGGTAGGGGCCGTAATGCTCGTTGATGTGCGCCGGGGCGTTGACGCCGGTCAGCAACGTGGTTTGGCCGGTGCCGCTCTGCGGCAGCCCGTCGATGTCGAGATTGGCGTCGAGCGGAATGACGAGTGCGTGCGCGCCCTCAAGCGAGGGGCGATCCAGAAACGGCAGGTCGCCGAGCAATCCGCGCAGCACCGGCAGATGCGCGACGGCAAATGGATTGACCGCCGGATCGCGCACACCGATCCCGACGCCATCGACAAACAAAAAGATCACTGACAATTTAGATTTCGACCTTGCCACCAGTCTTTGCACGAGCGGGGATCCATCCATGTACCATTGTCCTGAATGCCGACTATTATTGCTTGTCCTATGGCTCGACCAAAACCCTGGCCGCCGCGTAGCGCTGGAAGCTGCCCGCGTCCGGCAGCATTCATATCGCGATATAGCTGCAACAGGCGCGGCTCTGTGCACACGTTTTCGACATGAAGCGTGTATCCAGCTATGACGCTGTCTTCGGCAGTGTACTTAAGAGTGATGCGCGTCGTGTCAGCATACAGGATCAACACCCCATACCCATTGCCGATATTGTAACCGGAGCTTGGCACGCTGATGATTTCGTTTGCCGCGCTTCCCATGCCGAGGACAGTAATACTCGGATTCGTAGTGTGAAGGCCCTGACGGCAATTGCACCCCCAGTCCCAATCGTATATTTGGTATCCAGATGTAAGCGTAGGTACTCGGTTGTCAGCAAATAGACTTGGAAACTGAGGCGCGTTGGGGTCGGTATCGCCACCGATAGCCCTGAATACAAGTTGCGCGTTCGCGTATTGGGCGTAGCCACGCCACCCGAGGTTGATGTCTGCATCGACCTCGGCAGGGCGGTGCAGCGGTAACACTACCCCCGCTGGCAGTGTTCCGTATGTCTCCGCCGGTATCGCTTGGCAAGCGGCCGTGCTCTGGTAGATCAGTGGCAGGTACACGAACTTGTCCATGGTGATTGCGCCCGTGGCGCGAATCGGCGATGGCACATCGGGCCACGACGCAGCGACCGGCGCCGCGGACGTCTGCCACGTCAGGCCCAGCAATATCGCCAGGGCGAGCAGCCCCGGCACGATGACCCATGACAAGTGTCGAGTGTGCACGTTCAATTCCGGTTGCGCGGAGCGCAGACCTCCAGTTTATTTGGTACCAGTTCGGCCTCCAGGCGGTGCGCCGCCGTATCGATGATCTCGCCGTCGGACTGGATCGGCAGCGGCTCGTCCGATGTGACGACGATTCGACGCGCGTGGTACATCGTGATCGCTTTGTGCCCAACGTGCGTGCCGCGCATGACGTGCGGAATGAGCGCCATGATGCCCGGCCGGCTCAACTGATCGGCGACACAGATGTCCAGCAAGCCGTCATCCATCTCGGCGTGCGGAGTCAGCCAGAACCCGCCGCCCGCGCAGCGCCCGTTGCCGATCGCAACCATGGTGATGCGCTGTTGTGTCCGGCGTCCGTCCATTTCCAGCGTCACGTTTGGCGTGCGGTACGAGAGCAGCAGGTTGCGCGCCAGCGCCAGCACGTACACGGCCATGCCGCGCGCCCATCTGATCTTGGCGGCCTCAATACTCACCTGCGCATCGAACCCGATGCCGGCCAGATTCACGAAATAGTCGTCGTTCAGCCGGCCGACGTCGACGCGGCGGGTGGCGCCATCGCCGATGATATGGCAGGCCGCCTGCCAGTCGTTCGGCACGCCGATCGACTTGATGAAGTCGTTGCCCGTGCCGATTGGCACGATGCCGAGCGTGCCCGTCACGCCGTCGCTGGATGCGCGAATTAAGCCGTTGGCCACCTCATGGATCGTGCCGTCGCCGCCGGCGGCGATCACCAGATCGAAGCCGTCGCGGTGTGCCCGCTCCGCCAGATCGACCGCATCGCGCACCGAGCGGGTGCGCGCCAGATCGGTCTCGATGCCGCAGGCGCGCAGTTCCCCCCGGATGTCGTCGACCAGCGTGCCGGCGCGGCCGCGTCCGGCGACTGGGTTGAGGATGAGTCTGGCGGTCTTGATGGCTGCCTCCTGTCCATCGGGTTGGAGGGATTCTAGACAAATACGGACGATTTTACAATTGGAGTGTTTCTCGGAATGGTCTGATACGGCGCCCATGCGCGTCATTGCGCCCCCCACAGGGGGCGAAGCAATCTCGGCGCTCGGCCTGGCGAGACTGCTTCGTCGGCTTCGCCTCCTGCTAATGACCTCGCGGTTTTGCTCGTAGAGGCGACCTTTGCGGTCGCCCGCTGCTGGGTCGGGGCAAGCCCGACCCCCACAACAAACGTCATGCAGCGCTGCGTGCCCGATACGGGCATGGACATTCTCGCAATGACCATTCGGGTTTTTGCTTATACGGCAGGCGGTGTTACTATAGCCGCGCCGAAATGCACCGGCCGATCGGGCGCCATCTGCCAACTTTCGCCCCGGCCGAGAGGCGCTCATTGTCCACACGGTTCGTCATCCACATTCCTGCCACAACAGCCAATCTGGGCTCGGGCTTTGATTGCCTGGGCCTCGCACTCGATCTGCATAATACCATCGAAGTCGAAGACGCGCCCCAGTTGGAGTTATTTATCCGGGGCGAAGGCGATACCACGCTGCCGCGTACCGCCGCAAATCGTGTCGTGAAGGCGATGCAGCGGCTGTGCGACGAAATTGGCAAGCCGCTGCCGCCGGTGCGGCTCTGCATGAACAATCTGATTCCGCTGGCGCGTGGGCTGGGCAGCAGTTCGGCCGCCGCCGTGGGCGGCCTCGTGGCGGCGAACCGGCTGCATGGCAACCCGCTGGGGCCAGAGCAACTGCTGGCGCTGGCCGTCGAGTTGGAAGGGCATCCCGACAATGTCGCGCCGGCGTTGCTGGGCGGGATGTGCGTCGTCAACATGACCGAGGGGCGCTCGGTCGCGGTCAGCTTCGCCTGGCCCGCGCAGTTGCAGGTGGTGGTCTACGTGCCCGACGCCTCGCTTTCTACCGCGAAGGCGCGCGGGGTGCTGCCGAACATGATCACGCGCGGCGACGCCGTGTTCAACGTGGGACGCGCCGCACTCTGGGTTGCGGCCATTGCACAGCAACGCTACGACCTGATACAACTGGCGACGCAGGACCGCCTGCACCAGCCGTATCGCGCGTCACTGGTGCGCGGCTTTGACGCCATCTGCGCGGCCGCCGTGCGCGCCGGCGCGCTGGGCGCGTTCCTGAGCGGGGCCGGGTCGAGCATGGCCGCGATCGTCATGGGTAACGCGGATGCCGTCGCAGACGCGATGAGACAAACGGCGCAGGGCGCCGGCCAGCCGGGCCGGGCGGTGGTGCTGAATGGTAGTCCGCACGGCGTGCGCATCGAGTTGGCATAACGCGCCGCGGCGTAGGAGCGAACCAGCGTGTTCGCCCAGCGGGTGGTCACGGTGGCCTGCCTTTGCGAGCTGCCCGGCGATGGGCAGACACACAGGTCTGCCCCTACGGATTACGCCGTGACGAGCATGAGCCGCCGGCGCTTGGCGCTACTGGTCATTACCCTGCTGGCCGTCGTCGTTTTCGTTTCGCCCCCGCAACCGCTCGTCTACGTCGGTCCGCAGCAGATAGTCAACACGAACAACCCCAAGGCTGGCGTCCACACGCGCCTGACGGACGAGGTGGAAGAGTGGAAGATTCAACGCTCGCTGCAAATGGTGCGCGAGATGGGCGCGCCGTGGGTTGTCGAGTACTTTCCCTGGGCGTATTCGGAGCCGCGTCGCGGCGTCTACGACTTCCGCCACGCGGACACGGTCGTGAACCACGCGCGGGCGCAGGGCCTGACGGTTATCGCGCGCATCGATCTGGTGCCCGACTGGGCGCGACCGATCAACACACCATCGCAGTTGCTGGGCGGCGAGCGCTTCGCCGACTACGCGAGCTTTGTCGCCGAGTTTGCGCGCCACTTTCGCGGGCGCGTCCAGTACATCCAGATCTGGAACGAGCCGAACCTGACGAACGAGTGGGGCGGGCGCGCGCCGGACCCGGCCGCCTATACGCGCCTGCTCAAGCTGGCGTACCGGCGTATCAAAGAAGCTAACCCGGACGCCGTGGTGCTGGCCGGCGCGCTGTCGCCGACGCTGGAGAGTGACGGCGTGCGCGCGATGGACGACCTGCACTATCTGCTCGCCATGTACGCCGAGGGCGCGCGCGACTCATTCGATGCGCTGGCGATCCACGCCTACGGCCGCAAGTCGCCGGCCGATGAGCCGCCGGCGATCGCGGCGATCAATTTCCGGCGCGCCGAACTGCTGCGCGACATTATGGTGCAGAACGGCGACGAAGACAAAGCTGCCTTCGTCACCGAAGGCGGCTGGAACGATCACCCGCGCTGGGCCTATGCGGTCAGCCCGTCCCAGCGCGTGCAGTACACGCTGGATGCGTACCAGATCGCCCTGCGCGATTGGGCCTGGTGCCGCATGTTTGCGCCGTGGGCGTTCCGCTTTCCGGCCGAGCAGCACAGCGTGCAGGACTACTTCAGCTTCGTGACCCCGCAGTTCCTGCCCAAACCGATTTACGATGCCGTGAAACGGGCCAACACCGGCGCGCCATAATAGCCGCACAACAATCAAACACAAAGACACCGCTAGTTGCTAGCTACTAGTGACTAGATGCGTTTCCAGACTTGCGCGGCGTGCTCGCGCGCCTTCGCGGCAATCGCGGCTTCGTCGAGCGTCAGCAGCACGCGGTCCTTCATCAACAGCTTGCCGGCACAGATGGTCGTCGTGACGTTCGAGCCGCCCGCGCCGAAGATGATGTGCCACGGCAGGTTACCGGCATCGAGCGGGGTGATCGGCCGGTAGTCGAGCAGGACGATGTCGGCGGCGGCGCCCGGTTCCAGCGCGCCGACCGGATCGCTCCAGAACAGCGCGGCGATCTGCGCGTTGTTGCCGACGGCCACGCGCATCACGTCATCCGCGCCCATCACACGCGGATCGCCGGCCGCCTGCTTGTGCGCCAGGTACGCCGCCTTCATCTCCATGAACATGTCGTTTGAGAAGCCGTCGTTGCCCAGCCCGACGCAGATGCCACGTTTGAGCAGTTGCGTCGTGGCCTGGGTGCCGACGGCGTTGTTCATGTTGGAGCGCGGCTGGTGTGTGACCTTCGTGCGCGTTTCGCGCAGGATGTCCATCTCGTAGGCGTCCACGTGGACGCAGTGCGCCGCGATCGTCTGCGCGCCGAGTATCTGCGCCTCATCGAATCGCTCGACGACTTTGCGGTTGTACTTCTTGAGACAATCAGCCTGGTCGGCTTTGTCCTCCGCGACGTGAACGTGAAAGCCGGCGTTGAGCGCGCGTGCCGCCGCGACGCTGCGGTCGAGCGTCTTGTCAGAGAGCGTGAACGACGCGTGCAGGCCAAACGACGCGCCGATCAGTGGGTGCGGGTGCTGCTTTTGCGCCTGCAGGAAGCGGACGTTTTCGGCGATCCCGGCGGCCGCGCCGTCGTCGCCGTTCCGATCCGTCACCTCGTATGCGCACGCAACACGCACGCCGGCCTCAATGGCGGCGGCCGCGATCGTGTCGAGCGAGCCGTCAATCTCGCTGGGGCTGGCGTGGTGATCGATCAGGCTGGTCGTGCCGTGCCGGATCGCGTCGACCAGGCAGACGAGCGCGGAGTACCGGATGTCCTCCATGAGTAGCGCGCGATCGAGCCGCCACCAGAGTTTCTCCAGGATTTCGACGAAATTCTTCGGCGGCTCGCCGCGCAGGGCCATGCCGCGCGCAAACGCGCCATAGAAATGCGTGTGGCTGCACACGTTGCCGGGCATCACCAGTTGGCCGTGTACGTCGAGCGTCTCGTCGCCGGGAAACTGGCGGCTCAGTTCGGCGGTCGTGCCGACGGCATCGATGCGCCCGTTCGCGAAGTGCAGCGCACCGTCATCGATTAGCCGGGGCGTCTTGCCAAGCGTCGCGATGGCGCCGTGCGTGATCAGCATTTATTCCTCCGCCTCATCCTCGTTCAACTCGCGGATGGCACGCCAGACGATGTCGTCCTCCGCGCGGCCCAGCACCAGATCGTTGAGTTCCCATGCGTTCATGAATCGCTCGCCGGTCGTGACCAGGAACGTCACGCGCCGCCACTTGCGGCTGATGATCGGATGCGGCAGGCGCACCAACGGCCCGAGCGTGACTTTGTAGTAGGGGGCGTGCGCGCGCGGGTGATCGGGCTCGTCCGGGAATAGCGCGATGCGCTCTTGCAACTCGACGCCGGTGATACGCGCGTAGTAATTGATTGCGTACGCGTCGTCGCCGAACGCCTTGGTCTGGTACAGTGCCAGATAGTCGGCGTGCAGGCCGCCCGGCGCACGTTCGGCCGGAATGCGGTACCAGCTTTCGTCGCGGGCGATGGCGAAATCGCGCTCATTGTTGATGATCGCGACGACGACAACATCTTCGGGAGACATGGGAGTACCGGAATCCGCTTCAGGCGGCGCGCGATGCGCTGATGCGCCGGTCGATTTCGGCGACCCGCGCCTGGTGCGCCAGCCACCAATCGGGGTCGAGTTGCGCGTCCAGTTCTGCGACGCTCATGCCCTGCTGCTCGACCCAGGTGTAATACTTCAGGTTGTGCCACTGGCGGCGATTGTCCTCGGTGCCTTCCTTGATCCAGTCGGTCTTCTGGCCGTGAAAGATCGAGACGAGCCGGGCCGTTGCCTCAGCCTCGTCCAGCGCGCCGTATGTCTTCGTCATATCGGCCATGACGGAGTGGTAGCGGTCGATCGCGTCGGTCAGGATCGTGACGACCATGTCGTTCGGTCCCATGTGGTAATGCTTCGCCGTCTTGATCGCGCCCAGGACGTTGCACACGCCGCTGATGCCGAACATCTGCGACATCTGCCGCACCGCGTCATCCGGCACGCCGAAGCGGCGGGTCATCGCTTCCATGCCGGCCTCCTCGGTCAGTACCTGCAAACCCTTCTTGCACTCGATGTCGTCGATGCACATGATCGCATCCATGTTGGTCACATGATGGATCCATGTCACGTGCTTGTCGCCGATGCCCTGGATGTCGTGCGTGCCGTAACCGTTGTTGAAAAGGGTGGGGCACTGCACCGGCTCCAGCCCGACGACCTTGCAGTCCGGCCAGACCTGCTTCAGCCGGTCGCCTGCGGCGATCGTGCCTGCGCTGCCCATCGCCGAGCAGTAGGCGGACACCGCGCCGGAACCGGTGCCGCGCTTTTGCAGTTCGCCGGCAAGCTCCGCGATTGTGTTGCCGGTCACGTGGTAATGGAAGCGGTAGTTGCCCATCTCGCTGAACTGGTTGAGGATGCGCACCTTCGGGTCGCGCGCCAGTTCATGCGTTTTGTCGTAGATCTCCTTGACGTTGCTCTCCGACCCGGCCGTCTTGATGATGCGCGCGCCGTACGACTCGATGCGCTGGAAGCGCTCGGCGCTCATGCCGGCGGGCAGCACCACGACCGAGTCGAAACCCATGCGGCAGCCAACCCACGCGCCGCCGATGCCGTAGTTGCCGGTGCTCGGCCAGACGAGCGTGTGCGTGCGCGGATCGACCTCGCCGTACAGCTCCTTCTCGACGAGCACCGAGTACGCCGCGCCGACTTTGTGCGCGCCGGTCGGAAAATCGCGCCCATATAGTGCGACGATTGGTGTTTGCACGCCAGTCAACTGCGGCGGCAAGACCAGCGCGTATATCTGGTCGCTCGGGCCGCGCCAGGTGATGTTGAACAGGTTGATCGGGTCGAGCGGGTCGCGTCCCTTCATGTCGAGCGCGCGGGCGCGCAGGGAGGCGTCGATCGTTTGCGGGTGCAGCATCTCTTCGAAGGTGGGGCCGAGGATAGCAGACATAGAACCTCTTGCGGACCGGCAGGTCGCCGGCATTCTTGACATTATTCTGTTTTGTGTTACACATGTCCTAATCCACTGTCATTCTGAGATGGTCCATACCGCGCGCGGTATGCGTCGCGACATGACGTTTGTTATAGGGGCCGGGCTTGCCCGGCCCAGCACCGGGCGACCGCAACCCCCCAAAGGGGGCGAACGGGTCGGGGTCGCCCTACGAGCAATTCCGCGAACGTCATGAGCAGCGCGGAGGCAAGACCGATGGAGCGCAACACGCTTCGCGCGCGAAGAATCTGGGATGTGGCATTTCAGATGTTTCGCGCGCGTAACGAGCCAAAGGACATAGGCCCTGCCTTCGCGCTTCATCCTGTGCCCGCTGCTTCGCAGCGGCCGCGCCGCTAGAGGCGGCGTGCGCACAGGACATACATGACAGATTAGGGCACCTTTAAATCGAAACAGTATTATCGGGGGCGGGAAGCGCGGCACATAGCTGTCAGATCGCGCGCTCGACCGCTTCCAGCGTTGGGTCGATCACGTTGGCCGCGCCGGCCGCCTTGAGCGCTGACGGCACGTCCTTCAGGCCGTTGCCAGTGACGATCACGACGACTGACTCGTCGTGGTCGACCTGCCGGGCCGCCGCGTGCTTGATCAGTCCGGCGAACCCGGCCGCGCCCGCCGGTTCGGCGAAGACGCCGGACTCAGAAGCCAAAACCTTCATCGAGCGCAGAATCTCGTCATCGGTCACCGTGACGAACTCGCCGCCGCTGGCGATGACGGAGCGCACCGCGCGCGCGCCGTCGCGCGGCAGGCCCACGCTGATTGAGTCGGCAATCGTGTCGGCGTTCACTGGTTCGATCTGGATCGGAGCACCCGTTGCTCGCGCGCGTTGCCATGCGCGGTAGCACGCGTCGCTGCCCGCCGCTTGCACGCCGACCAGTTTGGGCGTGCGGTCGATCCAGCCGAGCGCATGCAGGTCGGTAAAGCCTTTCCAGACGCCGCTGATGATGTTGCCATCGCCGACGCTGACGTAGACCCGATCGGGCGCGCTCCAGTCAAGTTGCTCGCAGATCTCGAACGAGACGGTCTTCTTGCCTTCGACGGTGTATGGGTTGTATCCGGTGTTGCGGCAGTACCAGCCGAACTTCCTGGAAGCCTTCAGGCAGAGGTCGAAAGCGTCGTCGTAGGTGCCGCGCACGAGAAACACCGTTGCGCCGAACATCAGCAACTGCGCGACCTTGGCCTGCGGCGCGGTATGCGGCACGAAGATCACGGCGCGCATGCCGGCGCTGGCGGCCATGCACGCCAGCGCGGCGCCGGCGTTGCCGGAACTCGCGGTCGTGATGGTCGTCTCGCCGCGCTCGAGCGCCTTGGCGACGACGAACGCGCTGGCGCGGTCCTTGAACGACGCCGAGGGGTTGCGGCCGTCGTCCTTGATGCGCAGATGCGGGACACCGAGGGCGCGGCCGAGGCGTTCGGCCGCGTGCAAGGGTGTCCAGCCGGCGCTGGTCAGCGGTGTGGCGGCGGCCAGCAACCCCTGCACGCGCTCGGCCGCGATCGGCAGCAGATTCAGGTACCGCCACATCGAGTTCGGGTGCCCGTCGTCCGCCTGCGGTCGAATGGGCGCATCGCCTTCAAACGCCAGCACCGTTTCGAGCAGGCCGTCGTCGCCGTGCTTCGGGCAGACGTACGTCAGGCTGTCAGGCGCGTACGTCTCGCCGCAAACGGTACACCGCAGACGGTAGTTCACGGTCGCGCCTAGCACATCGTCAGCGCCATCACGGCTTTCTGCGCGTGCAGGCGGTTCTCGGCCTCGTCGAACACGACCGACTGCGGGCCGTCGATCACCTCGTCGGTGACCTCGATGTTGCGGTCGGCGGGCAGGCAGTGCATGTAGACCGCGTCGTCCTTGGCCAGCTTCATCCGACGCGAGTCGGTGATCCAACTCGTGTACTGCTTGCCGATCCGCGCGCTCTCGGCGTTGTCCTGCGTGGTCAGCATGGCGCCCCAAGACTTCGGGTAGACCACGTCGGCATCCTTGAACGCCTCGTCCATCGAGTCGGTGATCTCGAAGCCGCCGCCGTAGCGCTTCGCATTGTCGCGCGCTTGCTGGACGATGTCGGGCATCAGCTTGTATTCGGGCGGGTGCGCCAGCACCACGTCCATGCCGAAGCGGGTCAGTTGCAGGATCAGCGACTGGGGCACGCTGATCGGCTTCTGGTACGATGCGGCATAAGCCCAGGAGACGGCGATCTTCTTGCGGCGCAGGTCGCGCCCCTTTTTCTCGATGATCGTCATCAGGTCGGCCAGGATCTGGAACGGGTGGTACACGTCGCACTGCATGTTCAGCACCGGTGCGCGCGACGACTTGGCGACCGCATTGATATATTTGTTGCCGAAGTTCCAGTCGCACTGGCGGATGGCGATACCGTCGAAATAGCGGCCGTAGATCTCGCCGATCTCGGTCGCGGTGTCGCCGTGCGAGATCTGCGTCGTGTCCGAGTCGATGAACGCCGCGTGCCCGCCCAACTGCGCCATGCCGGCTTCGAACGAGCCGCGCGTGCGGGTGCTGGTGAAGAAGAACAGCATCGCCAGCGCCTTGTCGCGCAGGATCGCATGCGACTCGTTCAACGCCCGCTTGCGCTTGAGGTCCCAGGCGACGTCGAGTACCGTCTCGATTTCTTCTTTGCTGAAGTCCAGGTCGCTGATGAAATCACGACCGCGCATACCAGTTTGCATTGGTGCTCCTGATGTAGGGTGTTGACTTGCGACTGATCGGCGCTGCCGGACTACGGTATGTGCGCAACGATAGCGCGCATCCAGGGCAGGTGTTCCTCGAAGTGACCGCCGCTGTTGCCGAAAATCGAGGCCAGGACTGGCTGGCTTGTGTCGTTGTTTGCTTCGCCGGACAGAAAGTAGTTGTAGCTGTTCAGCAAATCGCCGGGAGGCATGGCTTCAATCGTCACCATCAATGCGGCGTGCGTTCGGTCCAGTTCGTCCCGCACGGCAGCCAGGGATTCCGTCGCGAAACGCTGCTGAATTCGCGCGTTGATTTCGTCTTCGCTGATACTTTGCATGGTTGGTTCGTCGAAACCCATCGCTTCATTGCGCGGTTGGCGGCGCAGCAAGGCGACGATCCCGCGCTCCCAAACCATGAGATGCGAGAGATGATCCTTCACGCTCCAGCCGGCCGCGTCGCGCGGCTCGGTCATCTGCGTGTCGCTCCAGCCATCAAGCGTTTGCTGGAGCGCGCGCCACCATTGATTCAGCCGCTCCACTGTCTCGGCTTTGCTGGGCGGCCATGTGCCTTGCGTCATGTTGGCCTCTATTCCTTCGTCGCTATCGCGCCGTGAGGAGCGCTTCGACCGCCGCTTTCGCCTCGGCCAGTCCTACGCCATGCTTCTGACGGTAAAGTTTGATGGCTTCGATCAAGCCTTTCGACCGGGCGAGCGCCACCACATCGTCGTCCGCCGGCTGCGTTGGCGCCTGGCCGGCATACTTGTCTTTGAGGCCCAACTCGGCCATCAAAAAGGCAACTTGTCGCTCCAGTTCCTGTACGCGCATACTGAGAATGTAGTCCTCGCTCATGAGGCGCTCTCCACAGTCATTAGATGATCGTCTTCAGGCGTTCGAAGTCGATATTGCCGCCGCTGAGGATGGCCACCACTTTGGCGCCTGGCTTGACGGCTGCTTTGCGGCTCAACAGGGCGGCTAGGCTGCCAGCACCGGCGCCCTCGACCAGCAGTTTACTGCGCTGGAGGACCCAGCGCATGGCGTTCTTGATCTCCTCGTCGTCCACGGTCACGAACTCGTCCACGTAGGCGCGAGCGTGTTCGATGTTCAACTCGCCCGTGAACGGCGCGCCCATGCCTTCGGCGATGGTGGGGCCGCGCGTGATGCGCACCGGCTTGCCTTCCTTAAGGCCAAGTTGCAGTGCGGTACCGGACGCCGATTCGACGCCGATGACGCGCACGGATGGTTTGTTGAGCTTGATGGCCGCGGCGACGCCGGACAGCAGCCCGCCGCCGCCGATCTGGATGGCGATCACGTCAAGATCGGGCAGGTCCTCGAGGATCTCCATGCCGACGGTGGCTTGCCCGGCGATGACGTACGGGTCATCGTAGGGATGGACGAAGGTGTAGCCGTGCTGCGCTTGCAGCTCGTAGGCGCGATCGAAGATGTGGTTAATATCGCCGCCGAGTATGACCTGCGCGCCGTAGCCGCGCGTCGCGTCGACTTTGGCCTGCGGCGCGTTGTCCGGCATGACGATCGTCGCCTGCGCACCCTCGCGCTGCGCCGCATAGGCCACGCCCTGTGCGTGGTTGCCGGCGCTGACCGCGATCAGCCCGCGACCCTTTTCCTCGGCGCTGAGGTGCGCGAGCTTGTTGATCGCGCCGCGCGGCTTGAATGAACCGGTGCGCTGGAGGTTTTCGCACTTGAAATACAACTGTGCTTCGATCAACTTCCCGATTGTCGTCGCGGGCACCACCGGCGTGCGGTGGAGTTTGCCCTTGATGATACCGCGCGCTTCATCAATCTGTTCCTGTGTAATCAGCATGTCGGCCCCGTGTGGAGGATTTGTATGGTGCTGACGAGATTATACACCACTCGACCATGAGGAACGTCAGTGACCCGCCCAACCAGCCTGCACCGTGTAGAAGCGGGCCGTCGACCGCCTGTGGCGCCAGCAATTCTCATTTTGGAGTCGGCCGCCAGGTTGCCCTCATCCCCTGGCCCTTGCTCCCCCGCGCGCGGGGGAGCAGGGGAAAAGCTAACGGGGAGGTGCGCGGCGGCGCAGCCGCCGCGCACCTCCCCTTAGAATCTCGCCCCCTCCCAACGTGGGCAGCATTGGCAGGTCAGGAGCGAGCTATGAGCGAAACGTACCTGGACAGTATCCGGCTGTTCCGGCAGAAGAAGGTAGACGAATTGCACGGCGACACGGGCTGGCTGGCGTTGGCCGGCCTGTACTGGTTGAATGAGGGACTCAATACGCTTGGGACCGACCCGGCGTGCGATGTGCTGCTCCCGGACGGCTCGGCGGAACCGCATGTTGGCACAATCGACTTCCGCAGCGGGCAGGCCACACTGAGCGTGACGGCGGGCACTCCGGCGCTGGTCGATGGGCAGCCGGCCACCACGGCGGTGCTGAGGCCGGACTCGACCGGCGCGCCGACCGTCGTTTGGCTTGGGCGGCTGCGATTCGTCGTCATTGAGCGGCGCGGCCGCTTCGCCGTCCGGCTGTGGGACCACCGCAAGGACACGCGAGCGGGGTTTCCGGGCCGACAATGGTATCCGATTGATGCCGCGTATTGCGTGCCTGCCACGCTGGCGCCGTATGATCTGCCGCGTAACGTGGAGATTGCAGACGTCACCGGGGACGTGGGGGCGATGCCGAGCCTGGGCGAGCTGGTGTTTGCACTGCACGGCCAGGAACACCGTCTCGTCGCGCTCGGCAAACTGGGTTCCTTGCGCGTCTACTTCCGCGACCGCACAAGCGGCGACACAACGTATCCGGCGTGCCGCTACCTGGATGCCGATACGGCGCCGGACGGCAGCATCACACTCGACTTCAACAAGGCGTACAGCCCGCCGTGCGCGTATACGGCGTTTGCCACGTGCCCGCTGCCGCCGCGGCAGAACCACCTGCCGATTCGCATCGAGGCCGGCGAATTGTTCGACAACAGCCGGCACTAATGGAGAGCGGCATGTTTCCCCTGGACGCCTATCGCGCAAAAATACTGCCGCTGCGGGCGCAGATGGATGTGCGCAACCGCTGGCTGCGCGAGCGACTGGATACCGTCATCCCCGCGTTGATGGCGCGCGAGAACTTTGACATCTGGATCGTCTGCGCCCGCGAGTACAACGAAGACCCGGTGATCATGACGCTGCTGCCCGAGCCGGCGATGGCGGCGCGCCGCCGGACGATCCTGGTGTTCCTCCGCAAATCGGATGGCACGGTTGAGCGGCTGACGCTCGACCGCTACGGGCACGGCGAGTTCTACCAGAAAGGCTGGGACCCGGACGCCGAAGATCAATTCGTATGCCTGCGACGAATCGTGGGTGAACGTGACCCGCGGAGCATCGGTCTCAACATCTCCGACACGTTTGCGTTTGGCGATGGGCTATCGCACAACGAATACACGCTGCTATCCAACGCGCTCGGCGAGTCGCTCATGGCGCGGGTGCGTGGCGCGGAACGCCTGGCGGTCGGCTGGCTGGAGCGTCGTATCCCCGGCGAGATGATCGTCTACGACGGCCTCGCCGAGCTCGCACACGCGTTGATCGCGGAGGCGTTCTCCAGCCGTGTCATCACGCCGGGCATCACGACGACTGATGACGTGGCCTGGTGGCTGCGCCAGTCGATGCAGTCGCTCGGCCTGCGCGCCTGGTTTCATCCGACCATCGACATCCAGGCGCATGGCAAGCTGGCCGACGATAAGAGCGACGCGCGCACGCTCATCCTGCCGGGCGACCTGCTGCACTGCGATGTCGGCTTCTACTACCTCGGCCTGGCGACCGACCACCAGCAGAACGCGTACATCCTCAAGCCCGGTGAGAACGATGCGCCGGCCGGCCTGCGGGCCGCACTGGCCGGCGGCAATCGCTTGCAGGATATCCACATGGCGGCGATGCAGATTGGCCGCACCGGCAACGACGTGCTGGCGGCGGCTCTGCTCCAAGCCAAACGCGAGGGTGTTGATCCGACGATCTACAGCCACCCGCTCGGCCATCATGGCCACGCGGCCGGACCAACCATCGGCTTGTGGGATCAACAGGGCGGGGTACCGGGGCGCGGCGACTACCCGATCTATGACGATACGTGCTATTCCATCGAGTTAAACGTCAAGCGCACCGTCCCGGAATGGGGCGGGCAGGTCGTGCGCATGGCGCTTGAGGAGGATGCGCTCCTAAGCGGTGGCGCGATGCGCTGGCTCGATGGGCGGCAGACCGACCTGTTTCTGATCCGGTGACGACCATGACCCAACACGACTTTCGCGAACTGGATGCGTTTGTCGTCGACGCCATGGCGCGCCTGAATGTGCCGGGTGTCGCGGTCGGGTTGCTGATCGAGGGCAAGGCGCACACGTTTGGCTACGGTATCACCAGCGTCGAAAATCCGCTGCCGGTCACGGGTGACACGCTGTTCCAGATCGGCTCGACCACTAAGACGTTTACCGGCACGGCAGTCATGCGGCTCGTTGAAGCGGGCAAGATTGATCTCGATGCGCCGCTACGAACGTACCTGCCGGATTTCCGCTTGCCGGATGAAGAGGCCGCGGCCATTGTCACGGTGCGCCACCTGCTGACGCACACGAGCGGCTGGGCGGGCGATTACTTCGAGGATTTCGGCCCCGGGCCCGACGCGGTCGCGCGTTACGTCGCAAGCATGGCGACACTCCCGCAGTTGACGCCGCCGGGCGTGTTCTGGTCATACAACAATGCCAACTACTGGGTGGCCGCGCGCGTCATCGAAGTGGTGACCGGCCAGTTGTGGGAGGCGGCCATCCGCGCGTTGGTCATTGAGCCGCTTGGCATGGGCCGCTCGTTCTTCTTCGCCGACGACGTGCTCACGCACCGGTTCGCGGTTGGCCACCACGTGCGCGACGGGCGCGCCGTGGTGGCGCGGCGCTGGTCCTTCCCGCGCCGGCGGCCGAGTGGCAGCATTATTTCCAGCGCGAAAGACCAGTTGCGCTACGCACGTTTCCATCTCGGCGACGGCAGCGCGCCGGACGGTACGCGCGTCTTGTCGCCGGAATCGCTGGCGTTCATGCGCTCGCCGCTCTGTGCGCGCGACCTTGGCGGCATGATGCAGGGCTTGACGTGGATGCTCAAGACGATTGACGGCACGCAGATCGTGCAGCACGGCGGCGCGACCAATGGCCAGATGTCGGCCTTCCTGTTTGTGCCGGAACGCAATTTTGCCTTGACCGTTCTGACCAACGCTGATAAAGGGGCCATGCTGCACCGCCAGATGGTTGCGTGGGCGCTTGAACAGTACCTTGGTTTGCGCGAGACAAAACCCGGTGTGCAGACGCTGCCACACGAGCGCTTGGGCGAGTATGCCGGCACGTATGCGCTGCCGCCGACCGAGCTCAATGTGGCGCTGGAAGACGTCATCGTATCGGTGGAAGACGACCACCTGTTGGCACGCTTCAACCCACGCGGCGGCTACCCGACCAAGGATTCACCTCAGCCGCCGAGGTCGCCGACGCGCCTGGCGTTCTGCGGGGTGGATCGCGTGCTGGCGCTGGACGACCCCGCCGAGGACGCGCCGGGCGAATTTCTGCGTGACGATGCGGGCCGGATCCGCTGGCTGCGCTATGGGACGCGCATTCGGCCACGACGGCCATAGGCGGGCTGCGCACGCTGGCGATCTTTGACAGCCATGCGCAAATGGCTATACTTTACAGGCTGTGCATAGCGTTTTGAGGAGGTGATGTCCTGCAACGCGACGCCCGCTATTTGCCCCATGGTTTCTACCTTCTGACACGCAGTAACCTATTCTCGGAGGAGAACGCATCATGAAGAAGTTGACATTTGTGGCGCTGGCTATCGCTCTGATGGCCATTGTCGCCTGCGGCGCGACGCCGACCGCTGCGCCGACTATGGCGCCGGCCGCTGCGCCGACAACTGCCGCGCAGCCGACCAAGCCGCCCGCCGTGCCGACGATGGCCCCGGCCGCCGCAACGACCGCGCCGGCCGCCGCCGTGACGCCCGCCGCACCGCCGAAGCCGGTCGCCAAGGGCGGCCTGCGCAAGAGCGCGAGCGGCTACAAGGGCTCGCTGAACCTGTGGGTGCTCGGCTACACGCCCGGCAACCAGTTCGCCAATCCGTTTGACCTCGCCGTGGCGCAGTTCATGGCCGACAATCCCGACATCAAAGTCGAGATCACCGGCTACCCGCCCAACGACGAAGGCTTCACCAAATTGACGACCGCCGTGCAGACCGGGCAGGGCATTGACCTGCTGCGCCTGCCGTCCGACCGCCTGCCGGCGTTCGTGAAGGACGATCTGCTGACGCCGATCGACGAATTCATGACCGCCAGCGACAAGGCCGACATCCTGCCGAACCTGCTGGATGCCGTGCGCCTGAAGAACGGCAAGGCGTATGCGTGGCCGCTGTGGGTCGTGCCGATGGGCATGTACGTGAACAAGGATGTCTTCGCCGAAGCCAACGTGCCGCTCCCGCCGAAGGACTGGACCTGGGAGCAGTTCGTCGATGCCGCCAAGAAGACCACGTTCAAGCGCGCCAGCGGCGATCAGGTCTACGGCTGGGCCGGTTTTGTGGATCCCGGCGTCGTGAACACATGGTCGATGTTCATGGCCGAAGACAAGAGCGTTCGCCCGATGATGGCGGACGGCAAGTTCGGCTTCGACAGCCCGGCCGCGGCCGCCGGCCTGGCGCGCTATGCGTCGCTGACGCTGGAAGCCAAGGTCACGCCGCCGGACTTCGGCTCCATGCAGGACGCGGCCGTCAAGGGCGGCTTCAGCAAGAAGCAGTTCGCGATGATCACGGACGCGACCGGTTTCGCCGCGCAGGCCAAGGCGGACAAGGTCAACTTCGAGATCTACCCAATGCCGACGGTCAAGGGCAACAAGCTGACGATCGGCGCCATCGGCTTGATTGCCGTCACGGCGATCAAGGACAAAGTCAAGCTGCAGGCGGCAATGGACCTCGGTCGCTATCTGACGAGCGGCGAAGTGCAGGAAGACGTGCCGCCAGGCGGCTCCGCGGCGACCGGCTTCTACCTGGCGCCCGGCGCGCGCAAGTCGGTGAAGATCGCCGACCCGCTCGATAAATTCATCCCGATGCTGCCGGATATGTACGTCACGCCGATCATCGACAACTGGGCGCCGCTGACACGCCTGATTCACCCGGTACTGCAGAACATCATCTACGGCAAGGTGAAGCCCGAAGATGGGATGAAGCAGATCGCACCCGAGGCGAACAAGCTGATCTCCGGCAAGTAGCTCCGTCGGTCTCGCTCGCGAAATACTCGGCCGGCGGCGGATTTCCGCCGCCGGCCACTATCTATCTGCACGTGGCACCTTGCCGCCATTGAGGCGTCCGCTTATGGTCAATTTCGTCCGCAAACACGGCTGGTCTTATCTATTTGTGTTGCCCAGCATGCTCACCTTCTCCGTGTTCGTGCTGTTTCCGACCTTGTGGGCCTTTGTCATCTCGTTTCAGAAGTACAGTCTCGTGCGCGGCGGCGCCTGGATGGATCCGATCTACCAGAACTACGTCGACGCCTTCACGCGGCTCAATGGCGTGTTTGTATCCGCCATCCAGAACACGCTCATCTACAGTGCGTTCACGGTGACCAGCAGTATCGTCATCGGCCTGGTGCTGGCGAGCCTGATCCAGCCGCTGAGCCATCGTATGCGCACGTTTTTCCGCGCCGCGTATTACCTGCCGGCGGTGACCAGTTCGCTGATCGTCGGCATGACGTGGGCGTACATCTATAACGCCCAGTGGGGCTTCGCCAATTACCTGCTGCGCCTCGTCGGCATCGCGCCGGTGCGCTGGCTGTCCAACCCGGATATCGCGCTCGGCAGCATCACGCTCTCGGCGGTCCTAACTGTGCCAGCCACGGCGATCGTGCTGTACAGCGCCGCCATGGGCAGCATCCCCACCGAGTACTATGAGGCGGCCGAGTTGGATGGCGCCGGTCCGATCCGCAAGTGGTGGAACATCACCGTGCCGCTCATCAAGTCGACGACGCTTTATCTGGTCGTGCTCTACACGATCGCTTCGTTTGAGGTGTTCGAACGCATATATGTGATGGTGCCGAGCGGCGTCGGCAACTCGACTCAGACGATTGTGACGCAGATCTACAACAACGGCTTCAAGGATTTGAACTTCGGTGTCGCCTCGGCGCAGGCGTTCGTGCTGTTTGTGATGATCGGCGTTCTGGCCGTGTTCCAGTTTCGCGCCCTGCGCAGCGACGTCGAATATTAGGATTGCATATGCCCGCCACCCGCTCACGATCGCAGCGAATGCTCGTCTGGACCGCGCTGATCGCCACGACGATCATCTCGCTCTTTCCGATGTACTGGCTGTTCGTCAACGCGTTCACCGCGATTAGGGGCACACCGCCGCTAACGCCGCTCCTGTGGCCGGAATGGAGCCTCGACAACTTCGGGCGCCTGCTCGGCGGCACGAAGAACTATACCAACTGGATGATCAACAGCCTGCTGGTCGCGGGCGGCGTGACGTCGTTTCACATGATCTTCGACACCTTGTCGGGCTATGCCTTTGCCAAGAAGCAGTTTCCCGGTCGCGACCTGATGTTCTGGCTGGTTATCAGCACGCTGATGGTGCCGATCCATGTGACGCTGGCGCCGCTGTTCATCATCTCCAATCAGTTCAAATTGCTGGACACGCTCTGGGCGCTCATCCTGCCCGGCACCGCGCAGGTGTTCGGCATCTTTCTGATGCGCCAGTATATCCAGACGCTGCCCGGCGAGTTGATTGACGCGGCCAGAATCGACGGCTGCGGCGAGTTCGGCGTCTTCTGGAATGTAATCCTGCCGCTATGTAAACCGGCGATTGCCGCGCTGGCGATCTTCACTTTTGTGCGCAATTGGAACGAGTTCCTATGGCCGGTCATTGCACTGAATCGCCCCCAGAACTACACACTGACCGTTGGTGTGGCCAACCTGCAGGGCGAGTTCATGACCGACTACGGCATCATTTTCGCCGGCGCATCGCTCGCGGCAATCCCGATGATCGTATTTTTCCTGGTCTTCCAGAACTACTTCCTGGAAGGCGTGCGAATGGGCGCGGTCAAGGGATAAGCAGCATAGCCCTCGCGGGTCTTCAAGCCCCGCGAGGGCTGCGGTCCGGCCCGTTTCACACCGAAACGGGCCTTTGTCTATTGGTAACCGTTCAGGCGTCATTGCGAGAATATCATGGTGGGGCCGCCATGTTGTGGCCCCAGAAACTTGGGCGCGGCTGGCGGCCAAGCCGTCATGCCGGCGAAAGTTGGTGATGCGCCGGGGGCGCACACCCCGCGCATGATAATAGTCCTGCCAATGGTGGGACGGGTCTTTGACCCGTCCAGTCGGCCAGGTCAAAGACCTGGCCCTACCACAGGATGCGATCCATTTTCATGGGAGCCGGCATCCAGGGGTGTTGACTCTGGGCCCCGGCTTTCGCTGGG